>JADCEF010000055.1 GCA_020250445.1 Rhodobacter sp. | reverse complement strand
GCCGGGGGCCCAAAGCCCCCGGCCAGCGCCCGCCCCGCCCCTGGCGGGCGCTTCTCGCCCGCCGGGTCGGGCGCTGGCCTGCCCTTGTGACTGGACCTGCCGGTCTACAGGGCACCGTCCCACGCGGGCGGGGGAAACGCGGGTCGCGATTTATTCTCCCGCCCGAAGGGACAATCCCCTTCCCCGGATCGGGCAGAGTCTCCCGGCAGGCAGGCGGTCGGATTGGTGTTTCAGCACCCTGCTCCATCCGCGAGACCCCGGTGACCTTCAACGCCCGGGAAGAAAGCATGAAAGAGATCGCCGCCCTGATCGCTACGCGGCCGGCCTTCTACGTGGCGCCAGATCAGGGCCGTGTCGCGGGTTTTGCCACCCATGTCCGCCGCCGCAGCGGAGCCGGCTATGCCCGGACACTGGATCACACGATCCGGCTGGCCCCGGGCGCATCGGGCCGGGGCCATGGCCGCGCGCCGATGGCGGCGGTCAAGGACCATGCCTGCGCGGGCGGCGGACATCCCATCTTTGCGGGTGTCAGCGGGGAAAACCCCGAGGGGCAGGCTTTTCACGCCCGGCTCGGCCATGCGCAAACCGCCATCCTGCCGCAGGTCGGCCGGAAATTCGGGCGCTGGATGGACCTTGTGCTGATGCAGAAATTCCTGACCTGACAGCGCGGCGGCGCGGGGGTATGATCGGCCCCATGTCGATCTGGACCCGCATTGCCGATGCCCTGTCCGCCCTCGCCTCCGGCGAAGGGCTGTCGGCGCTGTTCGACCGGCTGCGACCACCCCCCGAAAAATCGGTGGCCTTCACCATTGCCGTCATCGCGCTGGGGGCCAAGATGGCCAAAGCCGATGGCGAAGTGACGCGCAACGAGGTTGCGGCCTTCCGGCAGGTCTTTGCGATTCCTCCGGGCGAAGAGGAAAATGCAGCCCGCGTGTTCAACCTTGCCCGGCAGGACGTGGCCGGCTTTGACGCCTATGCCCGCAAGATCCGCTCGATGTTCCGCGACGACAGCCGCGTGCTGGTCGATCTGATGGAAGGGCTGTTCCATATCTCGGTGGCGGACGGACGCTGGCACCCCCAGGAAGAGGCGTTTCTCAAGGACGTGGCCGGGATTTTCGGTCTGGACAACCGCAGCTTCCGGTCGCTCTGCGCCCGCTTCGTTCCCCAGGCAGAGCCCGACCCCTACGACGTGCTGGGCATAGACCCCGATGCCAGCCTGGATGCGGCGCGCGCGGCCTGGAAACGGGCCGTGCGCGACAGCCATCCCGACCGCATGCTGGCCCGCGGCGTGCCGGCAGAGGCGGTGAAGCTGGCCGAACGGCGGCTGGTTGCGGTCAACGCGGCCTGGGAAGCCATTTCGTCCAGGCGGGCGGCGTGATGACGCTGCGGCTGGCCACGTACAACATCGAATGGTTCACGCAGCTGTTTGACGGGGCAAACCGTCTTGCGGCGGACGGGCAGGCATCGGCGCGCTATCGGATCACCCGGGCCGATCAGGCCGAGGCGCTGGGCATCGTCTTTACCGCGCTGGCGGCCGATGCGGTGATGATCGTCGAAGCGCCCGATCAGGGGTCCAGGCGCGATACGGTCGCGGCGCTGGAAGCCTTTGCGCGGGCCTTTCATCTGCGCACCCGCAAGGCGGTGATCGGCTTTGCCAGCGAGACCGAACAGGAAATCGCGCTGCTCTATGACCCTGATCGGGTGGCGGTGCGCCATGATCCGCAAGGCCTGCCGTCAACACGGCAGGACCGGGGCAAGGCACCCAGATTTGATTCCGTCCTTTATTTCGACATCGATGTCGATGCGCGCCCCGAACCGATCCGGTTTTCCAAACCGCCCCTGGAACTGGAGCTGACCGCAGGCGGGCAGACCCTGCGGCTGATCGGGGTCCATGCCAAATCGAAAATGATCAACGGGGCACCGACCGCAGCCCAGTCGATGCGGATCGCCATTCAGAACCGGCGCAAGCAGCTGGCGGAATGCGTCTGGCTGCGCCGCCGGGTAGAGGGGCATCTGGATGCAGGCGACAGCCTGATCGTGATGGGCGATTTCAACGATGGTCCCGGACTGGACGACTACGAGAAGCTGTTCGGACAATCGGGCGTGGAGGTGGTTCTGGGGCAGGACGGCCCGGCGGAACGGCAGCTGTTCGACCCCCATGCGGCCATCGCCCTGGGCCGCAGGATCGGGCTGCAACCCACGACATCACGCTTCTGGCAGGAGCCGCAGAAGCAGTATTTCGAGGCGCTTCTGGATTACATCATGGTGTCACCCGATCTTGCGGCCCGCAAACCGACGTGGCGCATCTGGCATCCGTTCAACGATCCGGGCTGCCTGAAGGTGCCGGAGTTGCACGAGGCCCTGCTGACGGCGTCAGACCATTTCCCGGTGACGCTGGACCTGCCGTTGTGATTTGAGAAAACCGGACAGGCAAGGTGAGGCTATGCCATGAAACACGCGGTTCTGACGCTGATGCTGCTGGCCCTGCCCGTCCGGGCGCAAGAGGCCCCCGCCCCTGCCCCGCCGCCGTCGGGCGGCAGCGTACAGGAGGGCGTCGATCTGCTGCAGCGCGGGATGCGGTCGATCATGGACGGGCTGGTCACCGAAATGCAGCCTGCCATCGACGGGATGGGCCGGGCACTGACCGAGATGCGGCCGCTGGCGGACCAGCTGTTCACGCTGATCGACAATATCGGGAATTACGAGGCCCCGGTGATGCTGGAGAACGGTGATATCCTGATCCGGCGCAAGCCTGCCGCCCCGGCACCCCTGCCCGAGCCCCTGAAGGAAGGTGAGGTCGAGCTGTAAGGGCGGATCCGGGGTGACTGGCATCCTGGCGGCGGACGTCCTGCGAAGGTTCGCGGCCCTTGATTGCAACAGGGGTGCCAAGCCGGCCGCAATGCGGGTCTTCTGCCGTTTTGTCGGCCGGCCGCTGTACCGGCACCGCTGACAGGTTGCTGAAAAAGTGTCCGCCGCATGAACCGATGGCCGGAGAACCGCAACCTCTACCGCACGCGCCCGGCGCTGTCTGGCCGGGGCCAGCGCCCCGGTCCTGCGCTGCGCGTGCCACAGGTCCGCCCGGGGCCACAGCCCCAGGCCAGCGCCCGCCCCGCCCCCGGCGGGCGATGGCCTGCGTCGCACTGGCAGGACCGGTCTTTATCGGACCGCGGTCTCTGACCGGGCGGGGAAGCGCGCTGCGTTTCGGGGTCTGCGCGGAATGCCAAGCCGCCCTTGCAAGGGATCAGGATGATTCTCCTGTCCGGCAAGTGGCGGGGATGCTTCTTCAGCACCCCGTCAGCGCCGACGAAGCGGCCCGACAATTGCCGACAGGGCAAAGACCACCGCCGCGCAGGCGATGATGGAGGGGCCCGCAGGCGTGTCCTGCCACATCGACAGTCCCAGCCCGCCGATGCCGGCCACCGCCCCGATCCCCACCGCCAGCGCCGCCATGCCTTCCGGGCTGCGCGCCATCCCCCGCGCGGCGGCGGCGGGGATGATCAGCATCGCCGCAATCAGCAGCGCCCCCACGACCTTCAGCGCCACGGCCACCACAACGGCCAGCGCCAGCACCAGAACCAGACGCTCGCGGTCAGGATTGAGGCCCGAGGCATGCGCCAGATCCTCGTTCAGCGTTGCCGTCAGCAGCGCCGACCAGCGCCAGATCAGCAATGCAGCCACCAGAGCGGCGCCGCCCCAGATCTGGGCCAGGTCGCCCCGCGTCACTGCCAGGATGTCGCCAAAGAGCCAGGCCGACAGATCGGTGCGCACCCCATGCACGAAGCTGATCGCAACAAGGCCAAAGGCCAGCGCCGAATGCGCCAGCACGCCCAGCGTCGTATCCATCGCCCAGCCGCGTGCCGCCAGCGTGGCCACGGTGACGGCCATCAGCAAGGCCACCGCCAGCGTGCCAAGTCCCACGGGCAGGTCAGTCGCCAGCGCCAGCGCCACGCCCAGAATGGCCGCGTGCGCTGTGGCATCGCCGAAATAGGCCATGCGCCGCCAGACCACGAAGGCCCCCAAGGGCCCGGTCGCCAGCGACAGGCCAAGACCGGCCAGCCCGGCCCGGACAAGGAAATCATCAAGCATGGCCGTGCCCCCGGGTGTCGGCACCCTTGGGGCGGGCAGGGCCGTGCCCGGGATCATGGCCATGGTCATGGCCGTGGTCATGCGTGTGGTCGTGGTCATGCTCATGCCGGTACAGCGCCAGCGCACCCTGCGTGCCCAATCCGAACATCGCGCGGTATTCCGGCGCGTGCGACACCACCTGCGGGGTACCTTCGCAGCAGATGTGACCGTTCAGGCAGATCACCCTGTCCGACGCCGACATGACCACGTGCAGGTCATGGCTGACCATCAGCACAGCGCAGCCGGTATCGTGCCGCAGTTCGTCGATCAGGCGGTAGAACGCCGCCTCGCCGGGCTGGTCCAGCCCCTGCGTCGGCTCGTCCAGGATCAGCAGGTCCGGCTCGGTCAGCAGGGCGCGTGCCAGCAGCACGCGCTGGAACTGCCCGCCCGACAGGTCGGCCATCTGCCGGTCTGCCACCTCGGGCACGCCCACCCGCGCCAGTGCCGCAGCAGAGGCGGCCGGCGCATGGCGGCGCGGAAGTGAAAGAAACCGTCGTGCAGTCATCGGCAGGGTGCGGTCGATCTGCAGGCGCTGCGGCACATAGCCGATGCGCAGCCCGGCGCGGCGGCTGACCCGGCCCGCCGCCAGCGGCGTGATCCCGAGAAGGGCGCGCAGCAGCGTGGATTTTCCAGACCCGTTCGGGCCGACGATGGTGACAATCTCTGCCGGGTCCACCCGCAGCGAGATGTCGTGCAGCACCTCGGTTCCGGCAAAGCGCACACAGGCATGGTCTGCCGCGATCAGGCTCATACTGCGGCCCCGGTCCGGCAGGCGGGACACAGGCCCAGCGCCTCGATATTGCTGCGCTCGATCACAAAGCCCAGGTCGCTGGCGGCTTTGTCCAATGCGGCGCGCACCGGGGCTGCGGGCGCTTCGGCCACGGCATCGCACAGGCGGCAGATCAGAAAGGCCGGGGCATGTGCCTCGCCGGGATGCATGCAGGCGGTAAAGGCGTTCAGGCGCCGGATGCGGTGGGCCAGCCCCTGCTCTACCAGAAACTCCAGCGCCCGATAGGCCACAGGGGGCTGGTTGCCGTAACCTTCCGCCGACAGCCGGTCGAGCACGTCATAGGCCCCCAGCGCCCGGTGGGCCTCCAGCAGAATCTCCAGTGTGCGGCGGCGGACCGGGGTCAGGCGCAGGCCCTTGTCGCGGCTCAGCGCTTCGGCCCGCGCCATCATGTCACCGGCGCAATGGGCGTGATCATGCAGGGCAAAGGCACGGCTGTCGGGGGCATCCTGCATCTCTGGGTCTCTTGACTTGTTATAGTATAACATACATTAGCGGCAGCATCACGGCACCGGAAGGGGGTTTCAATGCGTTATACCATATCGTTCATGACGGCCAGCGCGCTGGCCGGCCTTGTCGGCACGGCTGCGGCCGAGGTGCCGCGCGTCATTACCGACATCCCTCCGGTGCAGGCGCTGGTGGCGCAGGTGATGGGTGATCTGGGCCAGCCCGTCCTGCTGCTGGACCAGGGCGCGGATGCGCACAGCTTTCAGCTGCGCCCCAGTCAGGCCGCAGCCTTGGCAGAGGCGAATCTTGTGGTCTGGATCGGGCCTGAAATGACGCCCTGGCTTGACCGCGCCCTGGGCGGTCTTGCCGCCGATGTCGCCCAGCTGCGGCTGCTGAAGGCCGAAGGCACAGACCTGCGATCCTACGGGGACGGCGCGGAACCGGCGGATGACGGCCACGCGGACGCGGCAGGACACGATCATGCTGCCGACCCCACCGCAGAGGACGGCCATGACCATGAGCACGACCATGGTCATGAGCACGATCATGCCCATGAGGGCGTTGATCCCCATGCCTGGCTCGACCCCGGCAATGCAAGGGCCTGGCTGGGCGTGATTGCGGCAGAGCTGGCGCGGCTGGACCCCGCACATGCAGCAACCTATCAGGCCAATGCCGCGCGGGCCGATGCAGAGATTGCCGCCCTTGATGCCAGGCTTGATGCCTTGCTGGAACCGGTCCGGGACAAACCCTTTGCCGTCTTTCATGATGCCTATGGCTATTTTGCCGACCATTACGGCCTGACCATTGCGGGCACGGTGGCAGTTGGCGATGCCGCCCCGCCCGGGGCAGCGCATCTGGCCGAGCTGCAAACCCGCCTTGAGAAAGCGCAGTGCATCTTTCCCGAGACCCAGCATGACCCGAAGCTGGTGCAGACCATTGCCGCGGATACCGGCCTGCGGGTTGGCGGCACGCTTGACCCGGAAGGCGCGGGTGTGGAACCGGGGCCGCAGGGCTATGGTGCCGTTCTGTCCGGGCTGGCCGACACGCTGATCGCCTGTCTGGACCAACCGGCACCTTGACCGGACCAGCTGTTTCCGCGCAGCCTTGCGGCTGATCGAAAGGATGCCGGTGTCCGCCAGTATAGCGCCCTTCGGGCAGACAGCCGCCGGACAGCCCGTGGCGGCCATCCGCATCGGCACTGCCGATCTGGCGGTGACGATCCTCAGTTTCGGGGCCGCCCTGCAGGATGTGCGCCTGCCCGGCCTGGCGCATTCCCTGACCCTGGGCGGCCCCGTCATGGCGGCCTATGAAGGCCCGATGGGCTATTTCGGCACGATTGTGGGGCCGGTTGCCAACCGCATCGCGCGCGCTCAGGCCCGGATCGGCGTGCGGATGTACCGCTTTGCCGCGAACGAAGGCACGACACTGCTGCATGGCGGCGCAACCGGCACCCAGACCCGGGTCTGGTCCGTTGACGGGGCGACTGCGACCACCGTTCGCCTGTCGCTGGCCCTTGAGGATGGCGATGACGGATTTCCCGGGCGGCGGCAGATCACCGCAGACTACGGCGTGTCGGGCAGCACCCTGACCCTGCGCCTGTCGGCCACAACCGATGCGCCGACGCTGATGAATCTTGCCAGCCACGGCTACTGGAACCTGAACGGCAGCCCGACTACCTTAGGCCACACCCTGACCGTCGCGGCGGACGCCTATCTGCCGACCGATGCCGACAATCTGCCGACGGGAGAGCGTCGCCCCGTCTCGGGCACCTTCGATCTGCGCCATCCGCGGCGGATCGACGGCAGCGAGGGGTTTGATCACAATTTCTGCCTGGCCCCGGCACCCCGCAGCCTGACCGGCGTGGCCTGGCTGGCGGGCGACCGCGTGACGATGACCCTTGCCACCACCGAACCGGGCCTGCAGGTTTATGACGGACGTGCGCTGACCACCGGCAGCTTCCCCGGCCATTCCGGGCGGCCCTGCGGCCCCTATGCCGGGCTGGCACTGGAAGCCCAACGCTGGCCCGATGCCCCCCACCACCCCGGCTTTCCACCGGTCACGCTTGATCCGGGCGAGACGTACCGGCAGGTGACGGAGTGGCGGTTCAGCCAGGTGTAGGGTGTGCACGGGCAGACCGTCCAAGCCGCAGGCAAGTCTTTGCGGCAGTCTGACACGGTACTGAAGATGCTTCCGTCCTCCTGTCGGGCGGGAAAGCCTTCGGAATTTGGAGAATAGCGTCTTCCGTTTCGGGCGGATCAGAAATCGCAGCGCGTTCCCCCGCCAGCGCGGGACGGTGCCCTGCAGACAGGCAGGTCCGGGAACACCGCAGGCCAGCGCCCGACGGGGGCGGTGTGGCGCTGGCCGGGGCCTCTGCCCCCCCGGCGGGCCTGTGGCACGCGCTGCGCAGGGCCAGGACGATGGCCCCGGCCAGACCGGACGGAGCCTGCGGAAGGGTCTTCTGTGTTCCAGCCAAGAGTCCATGCGGTTGGCACGTTCTCAGCAGCCTGCCCGACGGAAACCGGCCTGCCCGGCTGCGTTGTCCTTCTGCGGGCACCGCCGGGGCAGATCAAAGGGCAAGGCGGGCAGTCCGGGTGGACGGGCCATGGCGCCTGTTTCACGGTCCGATGCAGGCCTTTTCCTGACCGTCGGCAGGTCCGGACTGCACAGGTCGCGCCCACGGTAACCCCGGCAGGTTCCGCCATCGCCTCAGCGGGCCCTGACCGGGCCTGCGCAGTCACCGGCAACGCTGTCTTGCCTGCGGGCCGGTGGCGTGCCGCAAGGCGCAGCAACCGCATGGCCTGACTTGTGCGGGGAAAATTCCACGGGGGGCGGGGCCGGAAACGTCCGTCCCGCCGCGTCAGCCCTTGATGATTCTCTCCGGATTCTGCGGCTTCAGTCAGAAACACGGCACCCTGCGCTGCGCAATGCGCGCAAGGGTTGAAAGCCGCAGTCTTGACAAGAAGGATATTCTGGCAACGTCCTCTTTCCCGAAAGAAGCCTTGCGACCTGTGCAGCGGTCTGTTGACACAGGACCGTCTTCCCGATTTTGTGACGCCCGGGCACCGGCGCCCATGCGCCCGGCGTCACCGGGTTGTTGCGTAAAGCCGCTAGCTGTCTGTCCCGCCATGCTGCGGGATGCCGCGGCGGGGCTTGTGGACAATCGGGTTTGACCGACAACAAGGGAGACGACATCATGAAACAGACGAAAACGGGCTTTAACCGCCGCACGTTCCTTAAGGGATCGGCCGTGGGCGTGGGCATGCTGGCGGCGCCTGCGATCATTTCGCACAAGGCGCTGGCCTCGTCGGGCGAGGTGAACTTCATGGGCTGGGCCGGGTATCCGGGCCTTGCCGAAACCGTGTTCCCGGCCTTTGAGGCTGCCACAGGCATCAAGGTGAATTTCATCGAACAGCCGGGCCAGGACGATATGTTCGCGCAGGCCAAGCTGGCGCTGCAAACCGGCGGCACCGATGTGGTGGAACCCACGGTTGACCGCGTGGGGGGCTGGGCCTCGAACGGGCTGATCCAGCCCTGGGATATGACCAAGCTGAACATCGACAACTATCTGCCCGGCCTGGCCGACGGCAAGATGGGCGAAATGGCAACCGTGGACGGCAACCGCATGATCGTTCTGTCGGTCTGGGGCACCGAGGCGCTGGTCTACAACAAGGAAACGATGCCGCTGGAATATGGCACGGCATCGCTGGGCGACCTGTTCAACCCGGCCAACGCGGGCAAGGTTGTTGCCCGCCCGCATTCGTCGCTTGCCGCCATGGGCCGCTGGCTGGATGCCGAAGGCAAGCTGCCCAAGCCCTGGCTTGACGGCTACAAGGACGAGGCCACGATGGTCGAGCTGTGGGACATCGCCCTGGCCGAAGCGATCAAGGTCAAGAGCAACATCGTTCAGTGGTGGTCGGGCGAGAACGAGGCGCAGGCCGGCTTCCGCGTGAACGGCGGCGAGATCGGGCTGTGCTGGGATTCGACCGGCTTCAACCTGCGCGGCGAAGGCTATGGCTTTGTTCCGCCGAAGGAAGGTGCCTTTGCCTGGAACCAGGGTCTGGTCCTGATGGCAAATGCCGCCAACCCGGAACAGAGCCATGCCTTTGCCAAGTGGATCTCGGAACCCGAGGGATCGGCGCTTTGGGCGACCGCCTTTGCGGCCAACCCGGTGGGCAAGGGCGCCATCGACAAGATGGCACCGGACGTGTCGGCCTTCTACAATGCGGCGTTCAATGACGACGCCATTCAGAAACTGTGGTGGTGGCCCGCCCAGGAAGCCTGGTTCATCGCCAAGCGCGGCGAATATGCCGACAAGTTCAAGGCTGCCTGATTTCTGAACAACCACAGCCCGCCGGTGCCCTTTGCGGCACCGGCGGGTTGCATAACCGGCAACGCGGCGTTCAAGCTGCGGCAAGACAGCAGGAAACGGGGAACGGATGAGCGCCGGGGTAGACCTTGATCACGTATGCGCCGATTTCGGCACGTTCCGGGCCGTCGATCATGTGGCGGTCAACATCCGGCCGGGTGAATTCTTTTCCTTTCTTGGCCCTTCGGGCTGCGGCAAGACGACGATCCTGCGGATGATTTCCGGCTTTATCTCGCCCAGCCAGGGCGTGATCCGGATCGGCGGCAAGGACATGAAGGGGCAGCGGCCCAATCAGCGCCCCACGGCGCTGATCTTTCAGAACCTTGCCCTGTTTCCGCTGATGCCGGTGTGGGAAAACATCGCCTTCGGGCTTGAGGTGCGCGGGGTAGACAGGCACAAACGCCGCGCCCGTGCCGAAGAGCTGCTGCAGCTGGTCGATCTGCCCGATGCGGCGGACAAGGCGATTGCCCAGCTGTCGGGCGGCCAGAAACAGCGTGTGGCCATCGCCCGCGCGCTGGCGGTGGAACCGCAGGTGATGCTGCTGGACGAACCCCTGTCGGCGCTGGACCTGAAACTGCGCCAGCACATGCGGGCCGAGTTGCGGGCAATCCAGAAGCGCACCGGCGTGACCTTCATCTACATCACCCATGACCAGGGCGAAGCGCTGGCGATGAGCGACCGTGTGGGCGTGATGAGTCAGGGCAGACTTCAGCAGGTCGCCGACCCGCGCGAGATCTACAACAATCCTGCAAACGGGTTCGTTGCGTCTTTCGTGGGCGAAAACAACATTTTCACCGGCGACATTCAGGGGACAGAGGGCGATCTGGCCCGCTTTGCAACTGCCAGCGGCACCTTCACCGCACGCCTGGGTCCGGCGGTGACCCAAGGCATGAAGGCGCGGCTGTTCCTGCGGCCGGAACATGTGCGGCTGGCACCCGGGTCTGGCGGTGCCAATTCGATCCCGGTCGAGGTGACGGATGTTGCGTTTGAGGGCAACTTCATCTCGATCCATGCCCGCGACGCAGGCGGGCAGGTTCTGCTGGCCGAAGCCCGCAATGACGGGGCCACGGCGGTGCCTGCGCCGGGCGAGCGGCTGCATTTCACGTTTGACGGGCAGAATGCCGTGATCCTGACCGGTGACACCGCCGCCCGGGATGCCGACACATGAAGGACCTGCTGAACCGTTACGGTCTGCTGCTGACAACGGTCTTCGCGGTTCTGACCGGCTTCTGGATTCTGGTGCTGGTGGTCCTGCCCAACATCTATCTGTTCGAACATTCGTTCAAACCCTATCTGCCGGTGGCCGAACTGGGCGGGCCGAAGGATGTCTACAGCCTTGACAACTATCTGACCTTCTTCCGCAGCCCCATTCACATCAGCGTCTTTGTCTGGACCGTGGTCTATTCGGCCCTGGTGACGGTGATCTGTTTCCTGATCGCCTATCCCCTGGCCTATTACCTGTCCAAGGTTTCGGCCAGGGCGCTGTTGCCGACGATCTTTCTGCTGCTGTTCATTCCGCTTTGGGTGTCCGAGGTGCTGCGCAGCTTTGCCTGGTTCATCATTCTGGCGCTGAAGGGGCCGCTCAATGCCTCGCTTCTTGGTCTGGGGATTATCGAAGACCCGGTCCGCTGGATCAGCGGGTTTCGCGGTGTGATCATCGGGCTGGTCTACACCTATGTGCTGTTCATGCTGTTCCCGCTGTACAACGCGATCCAGTCGCTGGACACCAACCAGATCGAGGCGGCAGAAGACCTGGGCGCGCCCTGGTGGCGGACGCACTGGCGGGTGATCCTGCCCCATGCCAAGCCGGGCATCGCATCGGGTTCGGTCATGGTGTTCATGCTGTCTGCGGGGTCGATTCTGGTGCCGACCCTGCTGGCCAGCACGAATTCGCGCTGGTTCACCGAGATCATCCAGCAATGGATGTTCGAAAGCCAGGACTGGAACACCGGGTCTGCCTATGCCTTCCTGCTGCTGATCCTGTGCACGGTGTTCGTTTCGGTCGTGATGCGGGTGTTCCGCGTCAAGCTTTCCGACATAGCGAAGTGAGGCACGCATGAGACAGGTGCGTTCCACAGACTGGCTGTTCCACCTGTATCTGGTGCTGTTCCTGGCCTATATGCTGGTGCCGCTGATCGTGATGGGCGGGGCCGCCTTCAACGATTCCCGCTTTCCGTCGGTCTATCCATGGGTCGGCTGGACCGACCGCTGGTTTGTCGAGCTTTGGGCAGACAAGCGGATGTGGAACGCCTTTGCCAACACGATCTATGTGGCGCTGGCGGTGGTGGCCATTTCGGTGCCCATCGGCACGGCGGCGGCGATTGTGATCAACTCGATTGCGGGCACCACAAGATCGGTTCTTTATGCGCTGATGGTGGCACCCATCCTGACACCGGGGGCCGTGATCGGCATTTCCACCCTGCTGTTCTGGAACGGTGTCGGCAATGCGGCAGGGTCCGAGTTTTTCCTGTTCAAGGCCGGGCTGCATATGTCGGTGCTGGGGCAGGTATCGTTCATTGCGGCCTTTGTCATGCTGCTGGTGCTGGCGCGGCTGCAAAGCTTTGACCGGGGGCTGGAAGAGGCGGCGCTTGACCTGGGTGCCAGCCATTCACAGGTGATGCGCCGCATCCTGTTGCCGCATCTCTATCCTGCCATCGGGGCCGGGGCGGCGATCGGTTTTTTCCAGTCCATCGAGAATTTCAACGTCACCCTGTTCACACGCGGCACCTATGACACGCTGACGGTCTATGTCTTTTCCAAGGTGCGCACCGGGATCACGCCCACGATCAACGCGCTGGCGCTGATCATGATCACGGCAACGCTTCTGGGGGCGGTCGGATACGAAATCATCCGCAGACGGCGCGAGCGCAGGCTGGCAGGCCGGTAACGGTCGGGCAGCGCAGCCCGGGCGGATGCCGGGCAGAAGACAGCGCCGGGGTGCCGGATGGTCTTCCGGCACGGGTTTCGTTTCTGACGGGGTGCCGAAAAAGTGCCGGCCGCAGGGGCTGGCTGGCCGGAAAGCGGGAAACTCTTCCGCCTGCACGCGCGCTTTGCGCATCCTGGCAGGGGCCGTCGCCCCTGCCACAGCGCCACGCTGATCCTTGGCCAGCCGGGGGCCAAAGCCCCCGGCCAGCGCCCGCCCCGCCCCCGGCGGGCGCTGGCCTGCCGTTGGTGCGGGTCGCACGGGTCTTGGTGGCAGCGGCGCGCGCGGGCGGGGGAAACGCGGATCACGTTTCCTGTTCCCGCCCAAAGGGGCAATCCCTGTCCCCGGACCGGAAAGAGTTTCCCGGCAGGCAGGCGGTCGGATTGCTTTTGCAGCAGCCTGCGAACGGAACGGGGCGCGGACGTCCCCGAACGCCCCCCGGGGGGACAGGTTTACGGTCTGGCCCGCCCAGCCGTCAGCACAGGCCGTGCTGCCGGTCATTCCAGGGTCGATCCCGCAATCGTCGGCCCTGCCCGGCCCCGCAGGCTGTTTGCGCAACAGGCGCGCGGCAACCGGGGCCCTATGGGGGCCATACAACGGGGTCGGCATTTTGCCGCAAGGCGCGGCGGGCCTTCGCGGCCCGGTCCCTTCAGCGCAGGTCGGCGGGCAGAAGTTCATCGGGGATGTTCTGATAGCAGACCGGGCGCAGCCAGCGGCGGATCGACAGCGTTCCCACGCTGGTCGCGCCGAAGTTGGTGCTGGCCGGATAGGGGCCGCCATGGACCATGGCATCGGCAACCTCGACCCCGGTCGGAAAGCCGTTGGCCAGAATGCGCCCCGCCTTACGCTCCAGCACCGGCAGAAGCCGCTGCGCCAGCGCAAGATCGCCCGCTTCCAGATGCAGGGTGCAGGTGAGCTGGCCTTCCACCCCGGCGGCCAGGGCCAGAAGATCGTCCTCGTCCCTGGCCCGCACCACCAGCCCAAGCGGGCCGAACACCTCTTCGCCCAGCGCAGGGGTCTGCCGGAAGGCGTCGGACGGGACCGAATAGAGATTGGGGTTGGCCAGGCGCGCCGTGCTTTCGGTTTCAACAAGCGCCGTCACGCCCGGGGCGGCGCCGATGCGGGCCTGCCCGTCGCGGTAGGCCTGCGCGATGCCATCGGTCAGCATGGTCTGCGCGGCGACACCGCCCAGAGCGGCCGCTGCCGCCCGTTCGAACGCGTCGGTTTCCGGTCCGTCTATCGCGATGACCAGACCCGGATTGGTGCAGAACTGCCCGGCCCCCTGCGTCAGCGAACCGACCCATCCGGCGGCAATCTGATCTGCCCGGGCCTTCAGGGCCGCAGGCAGCAGGAAGGTAGGGTTCACACTGCCCAGTTCGCCAAAGAAGGGAATGGGGTCGGGGCGCTGCGCGCACAGATCGAACAGGGCGCGGCCCCCGGCAAGGCTGCCGGTAAAGCCGACCGCCCGGATCAGCGGATGCTGCACCAGCGCCTCGCCCACATCGCGCCGCCCGCCCTGGATCAGGCTGAAGATGCCGGGATGCAGGCCAAGGCCGGCAATGGCCGCCGCTATCGCCTGCGCCACGATCTCGGCGGTGCCGGGATGGGCCGAGTGCCCCTTGACGACCACAGGGCAACCCGCCGCAAGCGCCGATGCCGTGTCACCCCCGGCGGTGGAAAAGGCCAGCGGAAAGTTCGACGCGCCGAACACCGCGACCGGCCCGATGGGCCGCTGCACCAGTTTCAGATCAGGGCGCGGCAGTGGCTTGCGGTCGGGCAGGGCCAGGTCGTGCCGCCGGTCCAGATAGTCGCCCTTACGGATATGGGCAGCAAACAGGCGCAACTGGCCGGTGGTGCGGCCGCGCTCGCCGTCCAGCCTTGCGGCGGGAAGTCCGGTTTCGCTGGTGCCGATGGCGGTGATCCCGGCCCCGCGCGCCTCGATCTCGTCCGCTATGCGGTCCAGAAAAACGGCGCGCCCTTCGCGGCTGGTCTGGCTGTAGGCGGCAAAGGCCGCTTCGGCCGCGCGCACGGCACGATCAACATGGGCGGGTGTTCCCACGGAAAATTCAAGCGCCGCGCCATGGGCGGGCGACGAGCGGAAGGTGGTTTCGCCCAGAACCCAATCGCCTGCGATCAGGTGTTTGCCGGTCAGCATCATGTCATCCTCAGTCGTGGAACGGGCCGGTCGCGGTCTGACGCCCTTTCAGGCAGGCATCGGCGACGGTCCGAAGGGGGGCTATGTCGGCATCGCCGATGCGCGCAGCAACAAGCCGGGCGCGGCGGCGATGGATTTCAGGGTATTCCTGTTCGGCGCCCACGTCCACCTCCTGTGCCGTCAATCGCAAGCCTGGCCCCGCCCATCCGCGGCCTGAGGCGGTTCGGGCCGGCCTGGACCTTGACACCCCGGGTCGGCCCAAAGGCACGATTGACAGCGGATGCGCCACGGGGTCAGCTTGGTTGAACCGGTTTGGCCGTTAACACTTTCGTTGGGAGGCGACATGAAGACGATCAAGGGCCCCGCCCTGTTCCTGGCACAGTTCGCGGGCGATGCAGCCCCGCTCAACAGCTGGGACAGCATCACCGCATGGGCGGCGGACTGCGGCTATGTCGGCGTCCAGATCCCCAGCTGGGACGGGCGCCTGTTTGATCTGGCAAAGGCCGCCGCGTCACAGGATTACTGTGACGAGGTCACGGGGATTGCCGCCGCCAACGGCATTGCGGTCACCGAACTGTCCACCCATCTGCAGGGCCAGCTGGTGGCCGTTCACCCCGCCTATGACGCGGCGTTCGACGGTTTTGCCGCCCCGGCCGTGCGCGGCAACCCCAAGGCGCGGCAGGCCTGGGCGGTGGATCAGGTCAAGCTGGCGCTGAGCGCATCGCGCAATCTGGGGCTGACGGCACATGCCACCTTCTCGGGCGCGCTGGCCTGGCCCTATGTCTACCCCTGGCCGCAGCGCCCCGCCGGGCTGGTGGAGGCGGCCTTTGACGAATTGGCCAGCCGCTGGCGGCCGATCCTGGATCATGCCGACGCCATGGGCGTGGACCTGTGCTATGAGATTCATCCCGGCGAAGACCTGCACGATGGCATCAGCTTTGAGATGTTCCTGGACCGCCTGGGCGGGCACAGGCGCTGCAACATGCTGTACGACCCGTCGCACTACGTCTTGCAACATCTTGATTACCTTGCCAACATCGACATCTACCACGAGCGGATCAAGATGTTCCACGTCAAGGATGCGGAACTGAACCCGACGGGCCGGCAGGGCGTCTACGGTGGTTTCCAAAGCTGGGCAAACCGGGCGGGCCGCTTCCGGTCCCCGGGCGACGGGCAGGTGGACTTTGGCGGAGTCTTTTCGAAGCTCACCCAATACGGTTTTGACGGCTGGGCGGTTGTCGAATGGGAATGCGCGCTGAAACACCCCGAGGACGGGGCGCGTGAAGGATCGGACTTCGTGCGCGCCCATATCATCCGCGTGACTGACAAGGCCTTTGACGATTTCGCAGGCGGCGGCACGGATGATGCCGCAAACCGCCGCATGCTGGGGCTGGGGGCATAACATGGCGATCGAGGGGAAATCCGAAGGCCGCGCCCCGCGCATCCGGCTTGGCATGGTGGGCGGCGGGCGCGACGCCTTCATCGGCGGCGTTCACCGCATCGCCGCCCGCATTGACGACCAGTTCGAGCTGGTGGCGGGCTGCTTCAGCTCCACCCCGGAAAAATCGCTGGCCTCGGGGGCCGATCTTGGCCTGCCGCAAGGGCGCGTCTATGCCGGTTTCGCGAAAATGGCCGCGCGCGAGGCGCGCCGCAAGGACGGCATTCAGGCGGTCGCCATCGTCACCCCCAACCACATGCACGCCCCCGTTGCGATGCAGTTCCTGCGGCGCGGCATCCATGTGATCTGCGACAAGCCGCTGACAGCCACACTGGCAGAGGCGAAGAAGCTGGCAAAGGCCGCCGAAGCCTCGGGCGCGGTCTTTGTGCTGACGCATAACTACACCGGCTACCCGATGGTGCGGCAGGCGCGCGAGATGGTGGCGAACGGCGATCTGGGCGTGATCCGCGTGGTGCAGGTCGAATATGCGCAGGACTGGCTGAGCGAACCGCTGGAACAGACCGGGCAGAAACAGGCCGGCTGGCGCACCGACCCGGCACAAAGCGGGGCCGGCGGGTCCACGGGCGATATCGGCACCCATGCCTTCAACCTGGCCAGCTTTGTCACCGGCCTGACGCTGGAAAGTCTGGCCGCCGATCTGCAAAGCTTTGTTCCGGGGCGGCGGGTGGACGACAACGGACATGTGCTGCTGCGCTTTCAGGGCGGCGCGCGCGGCATGCTGTGGTGTTCGCAGGTCGCCCCGGGCAATGAAAACGCGCTGCGTCTGCGGGTCTATGGCACGAAAGCCGGTCTGGAATGGGCGCAGGAAGACCCGAACTACCTGTGGGTCACGCCGCTGGGCCAGCCGAAACGGCTGATCACCCGCGGCGGGGCCGGGGCCGGGGCCGCTGCGGCACGGGTCAGCCGTGTGCCGCCGGGACATCCGGAAGGGTATCTGGAAGGCTTTGCCACGATCTACAGCGAAGCGGCGCGCGCAATCCGGGCAAGACAGGCCGGTGCCGCGCCGGAGGCCGACGTGGTCTTTCCCACCGCTGCGGACGGGGTTGCCGGTGTTGCCTTTGTCGATGCCTGTGTGCGCTCTTCCCGGCGCAACGGCGCCTGGGTGACGCCCAATCTGTAACGCAAGGCCATTGCAGCGCCAGGTCTGCGGCCTTTGCCCCGGTGACGGGGGAAACGGTCTGGTTCCTGGCATCGGTTCCGCTGTATACCGCTGCTGAAATCTGCAATACACCCCTCGTTCACCGCCTGCCCAAGGAACTTCCATGACCCTGCAGAAACCCGTTACTGCCCGCAAGGACGCCCCTGACCTTGACCGGTTCGACTGGGAAGACCCTTTCCGACTGGAAGAGCAGCTGACCGAAGAAGAACGCATGCTGCGGGATGCCGCCCGGAGCTTTGCGCAGGAAAAGCTCCAGCCCAGGGTGGTGGCCGCCTACCGCGAGGAGAAGACCGATCCCGGCATCTTCGCCGAAATGGGGGAAATGGGCCTGCTGGGTGCCACGGTTCCGGAACACTATGGCGGGTTGGGCGCGTCTTACGTGGCCTACGGCCTGATCGCCCGGGAAGTGGAGCGGGTGGATTCCGGCTATCGCAGCATGATGAGCGTGCAATCGAGCCTGGTCATGTACCCGATCCATGCCTACGGCACGGAAGAGCAGCGGCTGAAATACCTTCCAGGGCTGGCGGCGGGCAGGCTGATCGGCTGTTTCGGCTTGACCGAACCCGATGCCGGGTCTGATCCGGCGGGCATGAAGACGGTGGCGAAGAAGACGGCCACCGGCTATCGCCTGACCGGTGCCAAGATGTGGATATCGAACAGCCCGATTGCCGACGTCTTCGTCATCTGGGCAAAGTCCGAAGCGCATGGCGGCAAGATCAGGGGCTTCGTGCTGGAAAAGGGAATGAAGGGCCTGTCTGCGCCCAAGATCGGCGGCAAGCTGTCCTTGCGGGCCAGCATCACGGGCGAGATCGTGATGCAGGATGTCGAGGTTGGCGAAGACGCCCTGCTGCCGAATGTCGAAGGCCTGAAGGGCCCCTTCGGCTGCCTCAACCGGGCGCGCTACGGCATCAGCTGGGGCGTGATGGGTGCGGCCGAATTCTGCTGGCACGCCGCACGCCAATACGGGCTGGATCGCCGGCAGTTCGGCCGCCCCCTGGCGCAGACACAGCTCTTCCAGCTGAAGCTTGCCAATATGATGACGGAAATCACCCTTGGCCTGCAGGGCTCGCTGCGGATCGGGCGTCTGATGGACGAGGGCCGCGCGGCACCGGAAATGATCAGCCTGATGAAGCGCAACAACTGCGGCAAGGCGCTGGACGTGGCGCGCATGGCGCGGGACATGCACGGCGGCAATGGCATTTCCGAAGATTTCCAGATCATGCGCCACATGGTGAATCTGGAAACCGTGAATACCTATGAGGGCACCCATGACGTGCACGCGCTGATCCTTGGCCGGGCGCAAACCGGGCTGCAGGCGTTTTTCTGAGGGTCGGCCGCCCGTTTGACGGAAACCGGGCCGGGGTGACCGCCCGCGCAGGGCCGATCGAGCGGACGCACAGGGCGCATTGCCCCATGTCAGTGGCCCCGCAAGGGCGGGCAGCCGCCCGCCCCTTAACAGGCTGCTGAAAAAGGATTTTGTGCCTGCCCTTTGGCGGAAATCGTTCCGGTTTCGACCCAAAAAGGCCAGAAATCCGGGTTCTAGGCGTCGTTTCTGGACGGATTTCCCGGTTTCTGGCGCCTGCTCGAGGCGCGTCAG
>JADCEF010000054.1 GCA_020250445.1 Rhodobacter sp. | reverse complement strand
TGCGCAACGCGGGCATCCGGACCAGCCGGGGGCCCAAAGCCCCCGGCCAGCGCCCGCCCCGCCCATGGCGGGCGCTTCTCGCCCGCCGGGTCGGGCGCTGGCCTGCGGTTGGTGCGGGTTGCGCCGGATCCGGCGGAAGCGTCGCGCGCGGGCGGGGGAAAGGCTGCGCGTTTCAGTGGCCTGCCCGCAGGGGCAATCCCTTTCCCGGGGTCGGGAGGATTTTCCCGGCAGGCAGGCGGTCGGATTGCTGTTTCGGCGCCCTGTTTGGCCGCCCTGCCCCCCCGCGCCTTTGCACAGGGCGCGGCCTGTCGCGTCGCGCCGTCAGATATCCAGCGTGTTGTCCCGCTCCCAGGCCGAGAAATGCGCGGTGTAGTCGTTCCACTCGCTGTGCTTGAGCTTGAGGAAGGCGGCCGAGAATTCATCCCCCATCATCGCCTTCAGCGTCTTGTCGCGGTCATACTCGCGCAGCGCATCCAACAGGTTCAGCGGCAGCTTCGGTGCCCCCTTTACCGTATGGCCTTGCGTGTACATGTCGATGTCATAACGGCGGCCGGGGTCTGCCCTGGTGCGCACGCCGTCCAAACCGGCCGCGATGATGACCGCCTGCAGCAGATAGGGGTTTGCGGCACCGTCGGGCAGGCGCAGCTCGAACCGCCCCGGTCCGGGCACGCGCACCATATGGGTGCGGTTGTTGCCGGTCCAGGTCACTGTGTTCGGGGCCCAGGTGGCCCCCGACACGGTGCGCGGTGCGTTGATGCGCTTGTAGCTGTTCACGCTGGGGTTGGTGATTGCGGCCATGGCGCTGGCATGCTTCATGATCCCGCCCAGAAAGTTGCGCCCGCGGTCGGACAGGCCCAGCTCCTTGCTGTCATCGGCAAAGGCGTTCTTCTTACCATCCAGATCCCAGACCGAGATATGCGCATGGCACCCCGACCCGGTCAGCCCCTTGAAGGGTTTGGGCATGAAGGTGGCGCGCAGCCCATGCTTTTCCGCCACCGACTTCAGCATGAACTTGAAGAAGCTGTGCTTGTCGGCCGTCTGCAGCGCATCGTCGTATTTCCAGTTCATCTCGAACTGGCCGATCGCGTCTTCATGGTCGTTCTGGTAGGCTTCCCAGCCCAGCGCCAGCATGTAATCGCAGACCTCCGCGATCACGTCATAGCGGCGCATCACGGCCTGCTGATCGTAGCAAGGTTTCACCGCGCTGTCATAGGGGTCTGACACCTGCGACCCGTCGGCGGTCAAAAGGAAAAACTCCGGCTCCACCCCGGTCTTGACACGCAGGCCTTCCTTTGCCGCCTCGTCCACCAGACGCCGGAGCACGTTGCGCGGGGCCTGATCGACCGTCCTGCCTTCCATCGTCGCCGTGGCGGCCACCCAGGCCACGTCCGGCTTCCAGGGCAGCTGGATGACCGAGGATGGATCGGGCACCGCCATCAGGTCGGGATGCGCCGCCGTCAGGTCAAGCCAGGTGGCAAAGCCGGCAAAGCCTGCCCCCTCCACCGACATTTCGGCAATCGCCTGTGCCGGCACCAGCTTGGCCCGCTGGCCGCCGAACAGGTCGGTATAGGAAATCATGAAGTATTTGACGCCCTTGTCCTTGGCGAATTTGGCGAGGTCCTTGACCATTGCGGTATGCTCCCTGTCGTTTCTTGTTCAGAACCCGTTGCGTCCGGGAATCCAGTTTGTGCCGGCCAGTGGAACCCCCGCCATGGCGGCGGCTTCCAGCGTCAGCGCGCAAAGGTCTTCCGGCTCCAGGTTGTGCAGATGGCTCTTGCCGCAGGCGCGCGCGATTGTCTGGGCTTCCAGGGTCATCACCTTGAGATAGTTCTTCAGCCGCCGCCCCCCCAGAACCGGGTCAAAGCGCCCGTAAAGTGCCGGGTCCTGCGTGGTGATGCCGGCGGGGTCCCTGCCCTCGTGCCAGTCGTCATAGGCCCCGGCGGTGGTGCCCAGCTTGTTGTATTCCGCCTCGAGTGCCGGGTCATTGTCACCCAGCGCGATCAGGGCGGCGGTGCCGATGGCCACGGCATCGGCCCCCAGCGCCAGCGCCTTGGCCACATCGGCCCCGCTGCGGATCCCGCCCGAGACGATGAGCTGCACCTCGCGGTGCATCCCCAGATCCTGCAGCGCCTTCACGGCCTGCGGAATACAGGCCAGAATCGGCATGCCGACATTTTCGATGAACACGTCCTGCGTGGCCGCCGTGCCGCCCTGCATCCCGTCCAGCACCACCACATCCGCCCCGGCCTTGACCGCCAGCGCCGTGTCGTAATAGGGGCGCGCGCCGCCGATCTTCACATAGATCGGCTTGTCCCAATCGGTGATCTCGCGCAGCTCCAGGATCTTGATCTCCAGATCATCCGGCCCGGTCCAGTCCGGATGGCGGCAGGCCGAACGCTGGTCGATGCCCTTGGGCAGGTTGCGCATGGCCGCGACGCGGTCGGAAATCTTCTGGCCCAGCAACATGCCGCCGCCGCCCGGCTTTGCCCCCTGCCCCACGACGATCTCGATCGCATCGGCGCGGCGCAGGTCATCGGGGTTCATGCCATAGCGGCTGGGCAGGTATTGATAAACGAGGGTGCGCGAATGGCCGCGCTCTTCCTCGGTCATGCCGCCGTCGCCGGTGGTGGTCGAGGTGCCGGCCTCGGTCGCACCGCGCCCCAAAGCCTCTTTCGCGGGGCCGGACAGCGCGCCAAAGCTCATGCCCGCGATGGTCACGGGAATGTCGAGGTGGATCGGTGTCCTGGCATGGCGCGTGCCAAGCCAGACATCGGTCGCGCATTTCTCGCGGTACCCTTCCAGCGGATAGCGGCTGATCGAGGCGCCAAGGAACAAAAGGTCATCGAAATGCGGCAGGCGGCGCTTGGACCCGCCGCCGCGGATGTCGTAGATGCCGGTCGCGGCCGCGCGCCGGATTTCCGCGTTCACGTCATTCGAAAAGGTCCAGGACTGGCGCGGCGGGGTGTGGGGGAAATCGGTCATCAGCGGCTCCGCGACAGAAGGGGAAGGGACGGCGGGGTCATTCCCGGACGGATCGTCAGTCTGCTCCGGCGGGGACAATCCTGCATGGCTCAGTAAGCGGCGGCGTTATCGATGTTGAACGTATACAGCTTGCGCGCCGATCCGTAGCGGCGGAATTCTCCGGGCTTTGCCAGATGATCGGCCTCGCCGCGTTTCAGCAGGTCGGCCAGCAGCAGCAGATGTTCCGGGCGCATCTCTTTCTCAATGCAGTCCGCGCCCAGGCTTTTCACCGAACCGCGCACGAAAAGACGCGCCTCGTACAGGGAATCGCCCAACGCCTCTCCGGCGTTGCCCAGAACCACCAGCGAACCCGATTGCGCCATGAAGGCCGACATGTGGCCGATGTTGCCATGCACCACGATGTCGATGCCCTTCATCGAAATGCCGCAGCGCGACGAGGCATTGCCCTTGATCACCAAAAGCCCGCCGCGCCCGGTGGCACCGGCGTACTGGCTGGCATCGCCGTCGATAATGACGGTGCCCGACATCATGTTTTCGGCAACCCCCGGTCCCGCGCTGCCCTTGACGCGGATCGTGGCCTGCTTGTTCATGCCCGCGCAGTAATAGCCGGTGGAGCCGCGCACGGTGATGTCGACCGGCGCATCGACGCCGACAGCAATGGCATGGCTGCCCCGGGGGTTCACGATTTCCCAGGCCGTTTCATTGGTCTGTCCGCTCAGGCCGTGAAGCGTGGCATTCAGCGCGCGCAAGCCCTGCGCCTCAAGGTCAAAAACCTGCATTCTCAGCGTTCCCAGAAGTAGACGGTGGCAGGCTCCGGTTCCCAGACGCGGGCGGTGTCGATGCCCGGCAGGTTGACCATCGCCCGGTACTCCGACCCGAAAGCCACATATTGATCGGTTTCGGCCATCACGGCCGGTTTGCAGGCGATGGGGTCGCGCACCACGCCGAAGCCGTCCTTCGTGCCGACGACGAAGGTGAAAAAGCCATCAAGGTCCGTCAGCGTGGCTTCCATCGCCTCGCCAAGGTTCGCGCCTTCATGCATCTTGTGGGTCAGAAAGGCTGCGGCCACCTCGGTGTCGTTTTCGGTGCGAAAGGTCATTCCGGCGCGCTTCAGAACACGGCGCACCGAATTGTGGTTGGACAGGGACCCGTTGTGAACAAGGCACTGGTCCGGCCCGGTCGAAAACGGATGCGCCCCGGCGGTGGTCACGGCCGATTCGGTGGCCATGCGGGTGTGGCCGATGCCGTGGGTGCCCGGCATCTTTCCCAGACCAAAGCGTGCGGCCACGTCTTTCGGCAGGCCGACCTCCTTGTAGATCTCGATCCCTTCGCCCGCGCTCATGACCGTGGCAGAGGGACGCAAGCCTGCAAGCGCCGCCCGCGCCTCCTCCAGCCGGTCTGCGGGCAGGTGAAGGACAATGTGGGTGTCCTTGATGTCGCCCGTTACAGGGGCGCCGATCAATGCCGAAAGATCATCGGCCAACCCCTTGAAATCTTTATCGGGTTCCGGTGACTGCACGGTCAGCTTCGCTTGCCCGTGCACCGGATGGCCATAGATCGCGATGCCTGCGCTGTCAGGACCGCGATCTGTCATGGTGATCAGCATCTCTGTCAGCATTGCCCCCAGCTTCGGTTCAAGCGCGGGGTCCTTCAGGAAAAGTCCGACGATGCCGCACATGGTTCGACTCCCTTGTGGTCATTCGCCGCAGGTTAACATCCAAGCGTGCCTTGTTCAACTGTGAAGAAACTTTGTTTACTACTGGGCAATTTGCCCGGGTCAGCTCCGGCGCGACGACGCCCGCAACGGACCGGTCGGTTCAGACATTCCGCCCTGTCCGCCGCTGCGAGGATGCATCTTTTCTGCGGTCTCGCTGCCGCAAGATCGGGCACAGGGAAGGAATTTCACGCCGGGCAACACCTGTTTCGTCCCAAGGGCCGCCTGCCGCAAGCCGCAGGGCCGGAGATCGCCCGAAGCAGGGCGACCCCCGTCCTTCGGCGACGGGTGCGGCTGCGGCAGGGAAGCGGGCCAAGCCGCCGCATCGCGATCGGAGCCTGCCGGGCGGTGCAGGCACCGGCGGGTGGACTTGCAGACCCTCTTCCGCCCGGCGGGCTGAAGTGGGGTCGTCGGACTGGCACCGCAGCCGAAATGGGCCCGCCGCCTGCACCGGGTGATCCGCGACCTGCCGGACGAGCTGGCCGCCTGTAAGGGCTTTCTGCGCAACAAGCCGATCATGGTGGATTATCTGGCGCAGTTCGATAACGGCACGCCCACCGCGCCGGGGTGCCAGGCCGAGGATTAGGGGGCGGGGCAACCCCCCCGTTCACCCGAACCGCATCTTCATCAGGGGTCCGATTGCCCCTGAACACATGATCGAATGAAGATATTCCCAAAAGCTGCGGGTCTTGTGCCCTGATCGGGCCGATTGGCGACAGCTTACCTCAGTTCACCTGCCGCTCAGCATCAAATTTCAATGAAACGTTGACAGCTTGACCAAATCTGAAACACCCTGCCCCGGCAGGGCGGATGATCCGCCCGGCAGCAGGTGTCGGCTGTGGGTGTGTGCAGATGGTTTTGACGGTGTTTGGCGCGGGACCGCGCGGATTGGCGGCGGCGGTGGCCTGGCGCACGGCGGGGCCGGACGGCGGGGCGGGGGGCAGCCGCAGACCCCCCTTCGATGGAGATACCCCATGACCTACAGCCCCCGCTTCATCGAAGAACCGCCGGAACTGACCCCGCGCCACGCGGCGATGTTCTACGCGCATTGCAACAATATGGTCGGAGACAACCCATTCGCCTATGTTCCCGGTCGTTCAGGCTTCCCGACTCCCATCGATTACCCCGACTGGAAGCGTCCCTCGCCCTATCTGGCCGAAGTGCCGCTGCCGGCCGGGGTCGGGCCGCTGTGGAATCATGAGCTGCTGACAGCCCCGCCCCAGGCCTTTGCACCCTTTGTTTTTGATTTATCCGTCAGCAATGACAAGATCATTCCGCTGATCCCCGATATTTGCGGCGCTCTGGGCCTGGGCATTGTCAGCGAACGGGCCATGCATCTGCTGGAAGATCAGTTTCCGGGCGGCAGTTATTTCTGGCCGGCCAGGATCCTGTCCAAGGGCGGCACGCCGCTGGACCGGCCGTTCTTTCACTGGGTGCAACGCCATCACGTGAACTTTCTGGTGGGCATCGCCGATATCCTTGAAAAGGAACAGGGCCGGAAACTGCCCTCCATACCCCTGACCTATATGTTCTACGCAATTCCCGACCGCAGAGGGCGCTATGACATTCTGCACAACAGCGCGCTGCGCGAATTTCTGCAGACGCTGCCCTTCTGGGCGGGGAACCTCCAATGCGACGCCCCGGTGTACCGGGCCGAAACCTTTCGCGTGCTGAAGGCGGCGGGCCTGACCGGGCTGCGCGAAGTGCGCAAGACGCATGAAGATTACCAGGTCAAACGTGGCGAGTTTATCGGAGTGATCCCGTGATGGATGGCGGTTTCTTTTCCCTTGAGGCGATGACGGGCGGGGCGGTGCCGCAGACTGTCAGCCCTGCATCGACGACGGAGCCAAAGTTCAACTTCAAAAGAACTGCAAAGGCCAGGGACCTTGCCGAGATCGCCGCAAAGAATGCCCCGCCGGGGCTGACAACAGCACAGATCACCAAGTTGACGGACAGCGCTTTCGAAGCCCACCATCTTTTCCCGGTTCAGGTTTTCGATGCAGGTGAAGGTTCACCAGACAGGGGATACCTGCGCCAGTTGCTTTGCGTGGCACGTCACGCTGGCCTGCGGGAAGAATTGGCTGGACACGATGCGCCGGCGATGGGGGCCCTTTCCTCTACGCCTGCGGGTAAGAAATCACCGACAAGTACCGCGCGGGCAGCTTGACCAGAACCTCCGGGCCATGCCGGGCATCGGCATCGAAGAACAGGCTGTCGCCGGGGCGAAGGTGAAACAGCTGATCCCCGTGGCGGTACTGCACCTCTCCCTCCAGCATGTAAAGCAGTTCGATCCCGTCATGCTGGAAGGTGGGGAACACATCCGACGCTTCGGTCAGGGTGATCAGATAGGGTTCCACCACCACGCCCGAGGAATTCGATCCGATATGGCCCAGCAGGTTGTACTGGTGCCCCGCCCGCGTACCCCGCCGCTCGATCTCCACATGGTCGCCCGCCTTGACATGCTGCACCTCGCGCCGTTCCTCGAACCGGCGGAAAAAGCTGGTGATCGGCGTGGAAAAGGCATGCGCCAGAATCTGCAGCGTGGTCAGCGACGGCGAGGTGATGCCATTCTCGATCTTGGACAGCATCCCGATCGACAGGCCCGTCGCCTCGGCCAGATCGGCCACGGTCATGCCCTGCTGGCGGCGGCAGGCCCGCACCTCGCGCCCGATGGCCAGTTCAAGGGTGCGCTCGCTCAGCTCCCTGACGCGGTGGGGGTCCTGATTGAACACCGGCTTGCCTCTGGGCAGGGTGGTGGAAAAGTCTTCCTGATCGTCGGGCATGGCTGTTGCCTTTGGGTGAAATCAGACCGCCAGATTTTTCCTTCGGGTGATCATACCCCAGTCAGGAAGAAATGCCACTGCCCTGACAGAGACCGTTCAGAAGGCACTGCGCAGGGCCGTGACCAGGGCGTGGTGCAGGGACCGGGCTGCGGAGCGCGGGCCCAGAACCGTGATGCCGCCCCTGCCCCGGATCACAAAGGTGCCAAGGTGTTCAATCACCGTCCGGCTGGCATCACCCGGCTGCATCGACCGGACATCCAGCGCACAAAGCCGTTCAAAGGCGGCCGCAAGATCATCCCCGGCCAGATCGAAGCGCACCCAGGCGTCGGTCTGTTCGGTGATGGACGCGGCTGTGCCGAAGGCCGGGCGCAGGACCGCAACGATATCCTCATGGGTCTGAAAGGCGGCCTCGACCATCCACTGATCCGGGCCAAGCCAGAAGGCCGACCAGACCGGGCCGGCGGCATGGCGGCCCGGACCGGGCAGCGGCAGGCCAATGGCCTGTGCCGCCGCCGCGACATCGCCCTCGCGCCCGCGCCGGGCGGCAAGAGAGGCAAGGGCGATATCGGTGTGCTCGGCCAGGGTGACGGGGCCGACGGTGACCACCATCGGATCGGGATGACCAAGTGCGGTCAGCGGGGCAAGGCGATGCTCAGGCACGAAGGCGGCTCCCTTCCGGATCGATGAAATGCGGGCTGACGATTTCGACCGGCGTATCGGTTCCGGCCAGCAGGTTCACCGCGCGCAGCCGTTCGCCGATGCGCGCAGACCCGTTCCTGAGATAGCCCAGCGCAATCGCATGGCCAAGGTTCGGCGAATAGACCACCGAGGTCAGCCAGCCATCGTCATGCGCGGCCGTGGCCGGCGCGCCCTGCGCCAGAAAATGGCTGCCCGCCGTCAAGGGCTGCGCCGGATCAACCGGGCGCACGCCCACCAGCCGCAGGCCGTCTTCCGCCACCAGGCCGTCGCGCGCCGACAGCACCATGCCGATGGCGTCCTTCTTGCGCGACACCATCTTGCCCAGGCCCATGTTCAGCGCCGTGCTTTGGCCGTTCAGCTCGTTCCCCGCCACATGGCCCTTTTCCACCCGCATGACACCCAAGGCTTCCGTCCCGTAAACCACGGCGCCGAATTCCTGTCCCGCAGCCACCAGCGCACGGATCATCGCATCGCCATAACGGGTCGGCACGGCAATTTCATAAGCCAGTTCGCCCGAGAACGAGATGCGGAACAGACGCGCCCGCAATCCGCCGCAGACCGTGATCGCACCGCAGGCCATATAGGGAAAGGCCGCGTCGGAAATGTCCTGATCGACGATCTTTTCCAGCAGCCTGCGCGCATTGGGACCGGCGACGGAATACTGTGCCCAGGCTTCGGTGGTCGAGATGATCTGAACGTCCAGATCCGGCCACAGGCACTGGCGGCAGAATTCCAGATGACGGAACACGCCCACAGCATTGGCCGTGGTCGTCGTCATCACATATTCATGTTCGGCCATGCGCGCGGTGGTGCCATCGTCAAAGACAATGCCGTCTTCGCGCAGCATCAGCCCGTAGCGCACCTTGCCCACGGCAAGTGTCGAAAAGGTATTGGCATAGACCCGGTCCAGAAAGATACCGGCATCCGTGCCCTGAATGTCGATCTTGCCCAGCGTTGTGACATCACAGATGCCCACGGATTGCCGCGTCGCCAGCACTTCGCGGTCCACCGACTGCCGCCAGGTGGTTTCCCCCGGCCGGGGCAGCCATTGCGTGCGCAGCCACAGGCCGACCTCGACAAAGACCGCGCCCTGTTCGGTGGCCCAGCGGTGCGACGGGGTCAGACGTGTCGGGCGGAACGCTTTGCCGGTGGACCGGCCCGCCAGCGCCGCAAGGGCGACAGGCGTATGCGGCGGGCGGAAGACGGTGGTGCCGGTCTGCGGAATGCTCTGCCCCGTCAGCCCGGCCATGATCGCAAGGCCCAGGACATTGCCGGTCTTGCCCTGATCTGTCGCCATGCCCAGCGTGGTGTAACGCTTCAGATGTTCGACCGCGCGGAAGTTTTCCTGATGGGCCAGCTTGATGTCCTTGACCGTGACATCGTTCTGCGGATCGATCCAGGCCCGGCCCTTCCCATGGGGCACATACCAGATCGGGGTGATCGAGACGGGCGCGTCTTCGGCCCGGGGCACCTCGGGGGCGACCGCCGCGAAGCCAAGGTCGGACAGCGCCTGCACCGCGCGGCCGGTCCCGGTCTGCAGGGCGGCATGGGTCGACATATGGCCACCGGCCGCCCCGGCCACGCTCAGGCCCGGCGGGCCGTCCGGGCCCGGCACAAAGGCTGCAAGTCGCTCGTCCCACAGCGGGCGGCCGCGCTGGTGCGAGGTCAGGCCCAGGTTGGGGTTCCAGCCGCCAGAGACGCCCAGCGCATCGCAGCGGATGGTCTGCACCCGGCCCGACGCCTCGCGCAGGGTGATCGAGGACAGCCCCAGACGGCCCGCCGAACCGATGACTTCGGCCCCCTGAAAGTGGGGCATGTCCGCCAGACGCGGGCCGTCCGGGCGTGTGTCGATCACTGCGGCAATCTCAACCCCCTTGGCGGCAAGGTCATGCGCCGTGCGCAGGCCGTCGTCGTTGTTGGTAAAGACGGCGGCCCGCTGCCCCACGGCCACGCCCCAGCGGTTGGCATAGGCACGCAAGGCACCCGCCAGCAAAATGCCGGGGCGGTCGTTGTTTTCAAAGGCGATGGGCCGCTCGATCGCCCCGCCGCACAGGATCGCACGGCGCGAATAGATGCGCCACAGCGTCTGGCGCGGCTTGCCGGGCAGGGGTTCGGCAAGGTGATCCGACACGCGTTCGACCGCCGAATAGATGCCGTGGTCATAGGCCCCCAGCACGGTCGTGCGCGGCAGAAGCCGGACGCCCCCCATCTGCGCCAGTTCCGCCACGGACTGCGCCGCCCAGTCTGCCCCGGACTGACCGCCGATGGCATGCGTTTCGGCATTCAGCCGCCCGCCCATGCGGAAATCCTCATCCGCCAGGATCACCCGCGCCCCGCTGCGCCCGGCGGTCAGGGCGGCGGCCAGGCCCGCTGGCCCCGCGCCGATGATCAGCAGGTCACAATGCAGAAAGCCCTTGTCACAGGCATCCGGATCCTCCTGCACCGACAGGGATCCAAGGCCGGCCGCGCGGCGGATCAGCGGTTCATAGACCTTCTCCCAGAACGCGGCCGGCCACATGAAGGTCTTGTAATAAAAGCCCGCCGCAAAGAAGGGCGACAGTCGGTCGTTGACCGACAGCGCATCGAACCTCAGCGACGGCCAGCGGTTCTGGCTTTGCGCCTCCAGCCCGTCGAACACCTCAACCGTGGTGGCCCGTGTATTGGGCTCGCGCCGCGCGCCGCTGCGCAGTTCCACCAGCGCATTCGGCTCTTCCGACCCGGCGGCAATCGGCCCGCGCGGCCGGTGATACTTGAAACTGCGTCCCATAAGCCGCACGCCATTGGCCAGCAGGGCGGAGGCCAGCGTGTCGCCGGGATGCCCCAGATAGGGCAGCCCGTCGAAGGTGAAGCGCAGGCTGCGGCTGCGGTCGATCTGACCGCCTGCGATCCGGTTGTCCTGTGTCACCTGCCGCGCCCCCGTGCCCGCGCCACGTCGCGCGCCAGTTCCACTTGCGTGATCTCGTGTGTCAGCGTGTTGCGCGTCACCACCAGCCAGGACCGGTCGCCCTGTTCGTGATACCAAAGCTCGCGGTGCAGCCCCGCAGGATTGTCGCGCAGATAAAGATAGTCATGAAAGCGGTCGGCGGCATCGGCCGCCAGGCCATCAGGACGGTCGATCAGGCTGGCGTCGCCCAGATAGACGAATTCCTGCGCGTCACGCGGGCCAAGAAGGGGGTGCGGGATGATCATGGGGCTTTCACATTTCGGACAATCTTGTATTCATCTTCAACGAAAGGGCCGCTTTGCCTTTCTTTAGCGAACCTTTCGGCCCAAAAGCACAGGGGGCATCATCACCGCTCATCTGGCACCCTTTCAATGCAGGTTGGGCTGTGCGCCCTGCCCTTTTTCGTCGATCATCAGCCCCTTGCGGAACCTGTCGAAGCGATAGGCGGTGGCGGTGGGATGCGGCGTGTCGGTGGCCAGCAGATGGGCAAAGACCCAGCCGCTGGCCGGTGTCGCCTTGAACCCGCCGTAACACCAGCCGCCATTGAAGTAGAGACCGTCGATCCCGGTGCGGTCGATGATGGGCGAGCCGTCCATCGACATGTCCATGATCCCGCCCCAGGTCCGCAGCAGCCGCGCCCGCCCGATCATCGGCATCAGGGCCATGCCACCTTCGGCCACATCCTCGACCACGGCCAGGTTGCCGCGCTGCGCATAGGAATTGTAGCCGTCGATGTCGCCGCCAAAGACAAGGCCGCCCTTGTCGGACTGGCTGACATAGAAATGCCCCGCGCCAAAGGTCATCACACCATCGATCACCGGCTTCAGCCCTTCCGACACGAAGGCCTGCAACACATGGCTTTCGATCGGCAGGCGCATCCCGGCCTTGGCCATCACCGGCCCGGACGATCCGGCCACGGCCACACCGACCTTTGCGGCGCCGATGAACCCGCGGGTGGTATCCACGCCCAGCACCCGGCCCTGTTCGATGCGAAAACCCGTAACCTCGCAGTTCTGGATGATGTCCACGCCCCGCTGATCGGCGCCGCGGGCATAGCCCCAGGCCACGGCATCGTGGCGCACCGTACCGCCGCGCTTTTGCAGCAGACCGCCCTTGATCGGAAAGCGGGCGTTGTCAAAGTTCAGGAAAGGATACATCGCGCGGACCTGATCGCGGTTCAGCAATTGTGCATCGGCCCCGTGCAGGATCATCGCATTGCCGCGCCGGGTATAGGCATCGCGCTGGGCATCGCTGTGGAACAGGTTGAGGATGCCGCGCTGGCTGACCATGGCGTTGTAGTTGAAATCCTGTTCCAGCCCTTCCCAAAGCTTCAGCGAGAATTCGTAGAACGGCTGGTTGCCGTCCAACAGGTAGTTCGACCGGATGATCGTGGTGTTGCGCCCCACGTTGCCGCCACCGATCCATCCTTTTTCCAGCACCGCGATGCGCGACTGCCGGAATTCCCGGGCCAGGTAGTAAGCCGTGGCCAGGCCATGGCCGCCCCCGCCCACGATGACGTAGTCATAGGCAGGCTGCGGCTCAGGATCGCGCCAGACGGCGGTCCAGCCCCTGTGGCCGGTCAGCGCCTCGGCAATCACGCGGAACCCTGAGTAGCGCATCCTTCGGTCCTTCCTGACCTGCCCCCAAGCCGTCACGGGATTTGCCGCGGTCGGGGGGCATCGTTATTCTTCCCATTAAACATTTTTTCCGCAGACGAGACAAGCGGCAGAGGTAGGGCTGGATGCCGCACAGCACTGCCGTTGCAAACCCCGGCCCGCCCCGGCCCGTCCGAAACGTGACGCCGGCTCGCGCGCCTGCCCCTGCGGTCGCGATGGCCATGGGCTTTCCGGGGCCGGTGCCCTGCTGATCCGCCGCACGGAACATCCGATGAAACGCCGCATCGGGCCGGGCATTGCTGCACCCATCCCCTTGGGCCATGACGAACGGCATCCATGCAGGCCGCGCGCAAACGGGGGGGGGCGCCCCGTCCACGGGTCGGCAAGCGCGACGGCCGCCACAAACCCCTGCCGACCCGGATCGCGCCCCCTGTCGCATCACGCCCGCGCAAAGACCCGCCCGCAAGGCGGGCGGCAGGGGGGCGCGACGGCAAGGCGGTGCCTGCCCGCTGTGGCCCCGCCGGGCAAGTCACGCCCGGGGATGTCCGGGCGCATGCAAGGGTGCCAAACGGCCTGCCCGGATCACAGGATGCCGTCGAGCGTGCCCAGCGCACGGTAGGTATCCGGGCGCCGGTCCCGGAACAGGCCCCAGCTGCGCCGCAGGGCGGCAATCGCATCCAGATCAAAGCGGGCCGTCAGCACCTCTTCCCCGTCGCGCGCGGCCTTGGCAACCAGTTGCCCGGTCTGGTCGGCGATGAAGGAGGAGCCATAGAAGGTCACGGCGGTGCCCTCGGGGGCGGTTTCCGTCCCGATCCGGTTCGAGGCAATGACAGGCAGGATATTGGCGGCCGCGTGGCCGCGCATCACCATTTCCCAATGCGGCGCGGAATCATGGCCCGGGTCGGATGGTTCCGTGCCGATGGCGATGGGATAAAGCAGCAGCTCTGCCCCCTGCAGCGCCATGGCGCGGGCCGCCTCGGGGAACCACTGATCCCAGCAGATGCCAACACCGATCCGGCCCAGGGCGGTGTCCCAAACCCGGTAGCCGGTATCGCCGGGCGAGAAATAGAACTTCTCCTCATACCCCGGACCTTGCGGGATATGCGACTTGCGGTAATTGCCAAGCACCTTGCCGTCGGCGTCGATCACGGCCACCGAGTTGAAATGGGCCGCCCCGGCGCGTTCGAAGTAAGGCAGGGGAAGAACCACGCCAAGCTGGCGGGCCAGATCGGAAAACCGGGCAATCAAGGGGTGGCCCGCCATGGGTGCGGCCAGATCGAAATACTCCGGCCGCTGGGTGATGCAGAAATAGGGCGTGGCGAAAAGCTCCTGGATCAGGACAAGACCGGCCCCCTTGGCCGCAGCCCGGCGCACCAGCGCCTCGGCCCGGTCGGCATTGGCGGGCAGGTCCCAGCTGCAGGCGAACTGGGTGGCGGCAACGGTGATCTGGCGCATCGGAACCTCTTCTGGCGATGGTGGCGGCACCTTGCCTTGCGCGCGCGGCAGGGAAAAGGGCAAAGGCGCGCCTCGCCCTGACGGGCGGTCTGACGGCGCGGCGCAGCACGCAGCGTCAGCCGGGACGGCGACGCAGCCGCACCGACCGGCCGCGCCCGGCGGGCGCAGGGACGCTGGGGTGAATCCGTTCGGACCGATCCTGCCCGATCAGTCGGCGGCTGCGCAGCACAAACAGCGTGCCCGCCCCCTGCCCGGTGCCCGCCATCGGCAACCGGATCACAGGGAAAGCGGCTGCGCCAGCGCGGCGGCAGCGGCAGGCCGCAGGCCTCGGCCCGGTCCGGCATCCAGACCAGAGGGATGTTCGACAAGGGGCGTGCCGCGTCAAACCCGCCCAACTGGCCGCCGATATCGCCACGCGCGCCCCGGAACCAGACCTGTTCGGCATTCCCCGGCCAGTCGGGCGTCGAAGCGCACAGCACCGGGGCAAAGGCCTGGCGGGTTTCGTCCAGCGCCAGGGCATGAAAGCCGTGCCGGATCGACCGGCCAAGATGTGGCGTGTGAAAAGCGTGCCTCGTTTCGGTCAGCGTCCACAACAGCGGCAGCCGCAGGCCCAGGGCCTTGACCGTATCCCAGACACCGATCATTTCGATAGGCACCGCGTCATGGCAAAGGGCGGCGGCAAAGGCGCGCGCGGCGGGCGCATCCGGCGCGGTCCGGCAATGGCGATAGGGAAGGGTCACATTGCGTTCTGTCGCGTGACCGGCCCCGGATCAGGTCCCAGGTCTGGGTCCAGCATGTCCACTGGATGCCCGGCTCGTAGTACAGCGACATCCGCAGTATCCGACCGCCTTCGCGCAGCAGGCGAAAGGTCAGCCCGGCATTGGTTTCCCGTCCCGGCAGCAGCGAGGACATGGTGCCATCCGGGATCACGACATGAACCACCGCCCGACACCCGCCCCCCGGATCGGGCGGCGGGACGGGGCTGCGCAGCGCATGGGGTCCACGGTGCAGGCGGCGCGATATCCGGTCAATCACCGGCAGCGCGCACCCCGTTCAGGCTTGTCCAGACACGGAACGGGGTAAAGGGCATGTCCAGGGTCGCAACGCCGGCCGGGGCCAGGGCATCGTGCATCGCATTGGCAAGGGCCGCCAGCGCGCCCACCGTGCCTGCCTCGCCGCAGCCCTTCATGCCAAGCGGATTGGCGGTGGAGGGGACCGGTTCCGTGGTAAAGCGGATCAAGGGCAGATCCGTGCTGCGCGGCATCGCATAATCCATGAAGCTGGCGGTCAGAAGCTGGCCCTGCGCGTCATGGACCGACAATTCGCACAGTGCCTGGCCAAGCCCCTGGGCCACCCCACCATGAACCTGCCCCTCGGCCAGGGTCGGATTCATCAGATTGCCGAAATCATCCGTCACGGTATAGCGCAGCACCGTGGTGCCGCCGGTTTCGGGATCAACCTCGATCTCGGCCAGATGGGCACCATTGGGATAGGACCGGCCCGGCAGCGTGGCGCGGGTTTCCTGCACCAGCAGATCGTTGCGCCCGCGCTGGCGGGCAAGATCGGCGGCCTCAAGAAAGGTCAGGGTCCGGTTCGATCCGGGGGCCCGGAAGGCACCGTCGTCGAACAGAACCTCGGCCGCGCCAAGTTCGGCCGCCAGAAACGCGGAAAAAGCCGTGACCATCTGGTCAACGGTCGCCAGCGTGGCCACCGACTGCACGGTCACGGACCGCGATCCGCCGGTGCCGCCGCCGCGCGAGATGCGGTCACTGTCGCCCTGGATCACGCGGATCTGGTCAAAGGGAATACCGGTCCGGTCGGCCAGGAACCTGGCAAAGACCGTTTCATGCCCCTGCCCGTTCGACTGGGTGCCGACGAACAGCAGAACGGTGCCATCGGCTGCAAATTCCACCCGCGCCCCTTCCGAGGCATCGCCCAGAATCGCCTCGATATAGCAGCACAATCCAAGTCCGCGCAGCTTGCCGCGTGCCGCACTTTCGGCGCGGCGGGCCGGAAAGCCGGCGATGTCCGCCTCGGCCCGCGCACGGGCCAGCACGCGGGAAAAGTCACCCACATCGATGTATTCGCCGGTGGCACTGGTGTAGGGGAAATGGCGGATGAAATTCGCCTCGCGCAGGGCCAGCGGATCGGTGCCAAGCTGGCGGGCGGCGTGATCCATGGCGCGTTCGATGGTGTAGATCGCCTCGGGGCGGCCCGCGCCGCGATAGGCATCAACCGGCGTGGTGTTGGTGAAAACGCCCTTCGCCGACAGCGCGGCCACCGGAATATCATAGACGCCCGTCAGCACCTTGGCAAAAAGCTCTGACTGGATTTCCTGCGCATACATGGAATTGTAGGCACCCAGGTTAGAAGAAAGCGTAACGCGGTAGGCGGTGATGCGATGGGCGGCATCAAACCCCAGCTCGGCCCGCGCCACCAGATCGCGGCCGGCATTGTCGCTCAGCATCGCCTCGGTCCGGTCGGACGCCCAGCGCACGGGGCGCCCCAGAAGCCGCGCCGCCTGGGCGATGACGACATATTCCGGATAGGTCATCGACTTCATGCCAAAGCCGCCCCCGACATCGGGGTTAGTCACGCGCACAGCGGCAGGCGGCAGGCCCAGCATGCGCGCCAGCTCCCTTTTCTGGATCCAGACACCCTGCCCGTTGACGCACAGATGCAGCCGTGCCCCGTCCCATTCGGCAAAGGCTGCGCGTGCTTCCAGCGAATTCACGATGACGCGGTTGTGGACGATATCCAGACTGACCCGGTGGGCGGATGCGGCCAGACTGGTTTGCACGGCGTCGTCATCGCCGATGGCCCAGTCAAAGGCCAGATTGTCCGGTGCCTCGGGGTGGATGGCCGCGCCCCCGCCTGTCACCGACAGGGCTACCGGCAGATCCCTGGTGTGCAGATCGATCAGCTCTGCGGCATCCTGGGCCGCTGCCATGCTGTCGGCGACAATCAGTGCCACGGCTTCGCCGACATGGCGGATGCGCCCCCGCGCCAGAACCGGGCGTTCAGGGCCGGCCCCTTTGGACCCGTCGCGGTTCGGGACGGTTGCAAAATGCATGCCGAGGACAACGCCCGAGGCCGCCAGATCATCCGCAGTCAGAACCAGATGGACACCGGGTGCCCCGCGTGCCGCCTGAACATCCAGCGTCAGGATTTCGGCATGGGCCACGGTGGCACGGAAGAAATAGGCAAAAAGCGCGCCTTCGGGCACGATGTCATCAACAAAGCGCCCCCGGCCTGTCAGCAACCTCAGGTCTTCAACGCGCCGGATCGCTTGGGATTCGCCGAATTTCGTCATTTTCCCATCCCCTTGATAAGAAGGGTCAGGGTAATCCCCCGGCCGGGTTTGTCCAGCCGGAGGATCGGATGATCACACTTTCAGGGACAGCACCGTCGCGATGGACAGCTCTCCAAATCCGTTGAACCGCGTATTGGTCACGGTGGAATAGGCCCCCATGCCGAAGAACACCAGATGATCCCCCTCGGCAATGTCGCCGGGCAGCGACAGCTCGCCCGGAAGCCGGTCGACCGAATCGCAGGTGGGTCCGAAAACGATCAGGTCGCGCGGCACCCCCCTCCGCTTCTGCCCCTCGGGCGTCAGCACGACAGTGCGGTCGATCACGCCGATCATGTTGAGTTCGGTGAGCGAGCCATAGACACCATCGTTCAGAAAGACATGCGCCCCGTCGCGCACCGCCTTGACCGGGGCGGCAACGGCAAAGGCATCGGCCACAAGCCCGCGCCCGGGTTCGCAGACCAGCGCAGGACGGTCAGCCCCAAAGGTTTCGGTCGCGACCCGGTCGATCAGGGCAAAGATCGCCTCGAGCTGCGGGGGCTGCCCGTTCCGCCGGTGCGACGGAAAGCCGCCGCCCACGTTCAGCCGGGCAATCGTCACGCCCGCGCCGCGCGCAATTTCGCCCGCCGCACGGATGTAGTGTTCCCATGCCTCGGGATCGGTGCATTGCGTACCGGGATGGAAGGTCAGCGAAGGGATGAAGCCAGCCTCGGCCACGGTTTTCAGCAGTTCCACCGACAGGTCCGCCGTTGCGCCGAACTTGGCACCAAAGTTGTAGGCCGCCCCCGACACCGGCAGCTTGAAGCGGACGGTGATCTCGGTCCCCTTTGCGGGCACCAGTTCGATCAGCTTGGCCAGCTCTGTCCGGGAATCGACCGAATAGGAGGTGACACCCAGCGACACGGCCACGCCAATCTCCGACCGCGACCGCACCGGGTTGTTGTAATGCAGCACCGCTTCCGGGGCGAGACGGCGGATCATGCGCATCTCGAAGGGCGAGGCCACGTCAAAGCCGTGCACGCCTGCGGCGGTCAGGTTTTCGATCACGGTCTCTTCCGGGTTGGACTTGACCGCATAGGTCACAAGCCCCGGAAAACCGCTCAGAAACCGGCGCGCGGTTGCCTGCAGCGCTGCCGGGGAAAAGAACAGGACCGGCGTTTCGGGCCGGGTCGCGCGGAGAAATTCGGACGGATCCGTCCAGATCGTTTTCGAGAGTCCCATCGGCTTTCCTTCTCTGTGCCAACAAGACGCAAGCTGCTCTCTTGCCCCGGCTCGACGGTTCGGGAGACGCTTTGCGCGTTCATTCCAACCAGGCCAGGTGCGTATGAGCCGCCCTTTCCCTGAAACCTCAGGATGCGGGATATGTATGACATTTTCACCGATCAAAAGAGTAGATTTGCAGTGATCTTTCGTTATTATGACGTGCAGGACAGGAAAAATACATGGATGAACTTGATCGCAACATCATCGGGCTGCTGGGGGCGGATGCACGTATGTCGATCGCCACGCTGGCGCGGCGGCTGAAGGTGGCCCGGTCCACCATCCAGGCCCGGCTGGAGCGGCTGGAGACATCCGGCGTCATCGTGGGCTACACGATCAAGCTGGGCGAATCCGCGCGCGAGGGTCGTCTGCGGGCCAGCGTGCTGCTGACGGTGGAACCCCGCGCCCAGGCCAATATCCTGACCCGGCTCAAGGCGATCGCCGAGGTGGAGCGGGTGTTCACCACCTCGGGGCGGTTCGATCTGCTGCTGCAGATCGCGGCACCATCGACGATGCTTCTGGATCAGGTTCTGGACCAGATCGGCGCAATGACCGGCGTGCGGTCTTCGGAAAGCCTGATCCACCTGTCGACGCGGATCGACCGGGCGGTCTAGCCCGGGATCGACCGTGCCAGAATACCAGCAAAGGCGCGGTCCCGGTCAGCGGGGGCAAGGTGCTGTATCGCGTCCATCCGCCCCGCCGCCATCAGATCGGCCAGGCCATGGGCCATGGCCCATACGGCCGCAATATCGACCGGGTCTTCCCCGCCGGTCCTAGCGCCAACGAGGCGGCTCAGATGGTCATAGGCCTGCGCTGATCCGGCTGCCAGGTCGGGCGCGCCGAAATCAGGGCGGTCTGACGAAAAGATCAGCCGGAACAGCGCCGGGCGTTCCGTTGCGAAGGCGATGTATCCCAGCCCCGCCGCCACGATCTGTGCCTGAGGATCCCGGGATGCACGCGCCTGCTGCGCCGTCATCGCCGCAATGAACTGCCGGAACCCTTCTGCCGCCAGCGCGGTCAGAAGCCCGCCCACATCGCCGAAGTGATGCGCGGGGGCCGCATGGCTGACCCCGGCACGCCGGGCAACCCGGCGCAGGGAAAAGGCTTCCAGCCCGGTTTCGGCCAGTTCCGCCTCTGCCGCCGCCAGAAGTGCATCATGCAGCGCGCCGTGATGGTAGCGCGGCTTTTCGGGCACTGCGCAAAGGGGGGCTTCCGTTTCCATTGGGCCTTTCGCCAAACAGTTCCGTTACCGTCCAGATATGATCTTGACAGTGCCAAGTCAATCGCTAGTCTTCATCTTGCCACTGTCAATATGAGGTTGCCATGCCCACAGACTCCCTGTTCCAATCCGCCAACACGCTGGCCTTGATCGGCTGGATCGTGCTGGCGCTGTCGCCGCTGTCACCCCGCTGGTCCGACCGGATTTCCGGGCTGGCGATTCCGCTTGTGCTTTCGGCAGGCTATACGGCGCTGATACTCGCCTTCTGGTCGCGCGCACCGGGCGGGTTCGACAGCCTGCCCAACGTGATGCAGCTGTTCACCTTTCCTGAAATCGCGCTGGCGGGCTGGGTGCATTACCTGGCCTTCGATCTGCTGATTGGCGCCTGGATCGCCCGCATGGCGCGGGCCGAGGGGATACATCATCTGCTGGTGCTGCCCCTGCTGGCGCTGACCTTCCTGTTCGGCCCCGCCGGATACCTTGCCTTTACCCTTCTGCGCGCCAGCCGCAACCTGCGCGCGCCCCTGATGACGGAGCCCCGCACATGACAACCCTTGCCCTTTCCGCCCCGCGCTTTACCGGCTTTGCCCAACTGAGGCAGGATGCGCCCCTGTTCACCACGCTTGGCATCGCGATGGCCCTGTCCCTGCTGCCGACACTGGCTGCCCTGCAGCTTGATGACCGGCTGTTTCTTGGCGAAAGCATCTGGGTGAAGCCAATCAAGTTCCAGATCGCGCTGACGATCTATCTGCTGACACTGGCCTTTTATGCCCGCTGGCTGCCGCTGGCGATGCGTCAGGCCCGCCTGTTCCGCATCTACTGTGGCATCGTTGCCGCTGCCATCATCGCCGAAGTCCTGTGGATCTCCGGGGCAGCCGCGCTTGGGACGGCGTCGCATTTCAACGACTCTTCCCCGGTCTGGGCCGCACTTTACGGGTTCATGGGGGGTGCTGCCGTCACGCTGACCTCTGCCGCACTGGTGTCCGGCATCGCGATCTGGCGCAACCGGGCCAGCGGCCCGCCGGACGCGCTGCGACTGGCGGTGGCGCTTGGCCTTGTGCTGACCTTTGTTCTGACAGTGCCGGTGGCGTATTACATGTCGGCCAACACAGGGCATTTCGTTGGCACGCCGGCCGACTGGGACCGGGGGCTGCCGCTGATGGGCTGGTCACGCAGCGTGGGGGATCTGCGGGTGGCGCATTTTCTGGCCACCCATGCGCTGCACGGCATCCCGCTGGCGGGGCTGATTGCGGTGCTGATCCTGCCCGTGCAGGCGGCACGCCGCGCGGTTCTGCTGGCCTCGGCAGGCTATGCGGCGCTGGTCACGGCGACCTTCGTGCAGGCGCTGGCGGGGCAACCGTTTCTATAAGCCCGTCCGGGCGGCGCGCAGGCCTGGTGCGCCGCCCGGAAAGACGCTTTTCCTTCGGCACCGCGCGGGGTAGACACCGCGCAAACACGCGGGATGCAGCCGATGCCGATGGAAAAAACCTTCAACGCGACCGAAGCCGAAGCGCGGATCTATGCCGCCTGGGAACGGGCCGGGGCGTTCCGTGCCGGGGCCAATGCCTCGCGGCCCGACACCTTCTGCATCATGATCCCGCCGCCCAATGTCACCGGAAGCCTGCATATGGGCCATGCCTTCAACAACACATTGCAGGATATTCTGGTGCGCTGGCACCGGATGCGCGGCTTTGACACGCTGTGGCAGCCCGGAACCGACCACGCAGGCATCGCCACCCAGATGTTTACAGAGCGTGACATGGCGCTGCATCAGGAACCCGACCGCCGCACGATGGGGCGCGAGAAGTTCATCGCCCGCGTCTGGGACCAGAAGAAGGCATCGCGCGGCACGATCATCGGGCAGTTGAAGCGGCTTGGCGCAAGCTGCGACTGGTCGCGCGAAGCCTTTACCATGTCCGGCGCGCCGGACGCACCGGCGGGGGAAGAGGGCAATTTCCACGACGCGGTGATCAAGGTCTTTGTCGATCTGTACCACAAGGGGTTGATCTATCGCGGCAAGCGGCTGGTCAACTGGGACCCGCATTTTGAAACCGCGATTTCCGATCTGGAGGTTGAGAATATCGAAGTGCCGGGGCAGATGTGGCACTTCAAATACCCTCTCGCGGGGGGCGAGACCTATGACTATGTCGAAAGGGATGCCGACGGCAACGTCACGCTGCGCGAGGTGCGCGACTACATTTCCATAGCCACGACGCGGCCCGAAACCATGCTGGGCGACGGGGCCGTAGCTGTTCACCCATCCGATGAACGCTATGCGCCAATCATTGGAAAGCTTTGTGAAATTCCGGTAGGGCCAAAGGATCATCGCCGCCTGATCCCGATCATCACCGATGACTATCCCGACCCGGCCTTCGGCTCGGGTGCCGTCAAGATCACCGGGGCGCATGACTTCAACGATTATGCGGTGGCCAAGCGTGCAGGCATCCCCTGCTACCGCCTGATGGACACCCGCGCCCGGATGCGCAGCGATGGCGCGCCCTATGCCGAAGCCGCCCGCATTGCCATGGACGTGGCGCAAGGCAGACGGACCCTGACCGAGGCGGAAGTGGACGCAATCAACCTTGTCCCCGACGACCTGCGCGAGCTGGATCGCTACGCGGCGCGCAAGCGCGTGGTGGATCAGATCACCGCCGAAGGGCTGGCCGTAACGGTCCTGAAGAAGTCCGTCGATACGGAAACCGGCGCGGAACACCTGGAACGCGTGCCTTACGTCGAGGCAAAGCCGATCATGCAGCCCTTCGGCGACCGGTCCAGGGTGGTGATCGAGCCGATGCTGACCGACCAGTGGTTCGTCGATACCGCGCAGATCGTCGGCCCCGCGCTGGACGCGGTGCGCAACGGCGACACCAGGATCATCCCGCCGAGCGGCGAGAAGACCTATTACCACTGGCTGGAAAATATCGAGCCCTGGTGTATCTCCCGCCAGCTTTGGTGGGGGCACCAGATACCGGTGTGGTATGGCCTTGACCTTGATCCCGGACGCTTCACGGATGATGAAGGCGACGACGCCCTTGATGAGGTTGAAATTCTCCGCCTCCTTGGTGATGGCGGTTACGCCGCGCGGGACGTCCGCGCACAGGCCGCCTTTGATTTTTCCAGCGTTGCCAGTCAGTTCCGGGACAATCTTGCGGCGCTGCCCCATCCGATCAACACCGCGCGCGTGGTAGAGGTTGCGGATCGCCACAGCGCGGTGGAGGCACTGGCCGCGTCCCTGGCTGACTATGCCGTCAACCAGGACCCGACGCATCTGGTCTACCCGGTCTGGCGCGACCCCGACGTGCTCGACACCTGGTTCTCCTCCGGCCTCTGGCCTATCGGCACCCTTGGCTGGCCGGAACAAACCCCGGAACTCAAACGGTATTTCCCCACCTCGGTCCTGGTCACCGGGCAGGACATCCTGTTCTTCTGGGTCGCCCGGATGATGATGATGCAGCTGGCGGTGGTGAACGACGTCCCCTTCCGCAGCGTCTACCTGCACGGCCTTGTGCGCGACGCCAGGGGCAAGAAGATGTCCAAGTCCCTGGGCAATGTCATCGACCCCTTGGATGTCATCGATCAATACGGGGCCGACGCGCTGCGCTTTGCCAATGCGGCGATGGCCAGCCTCGGCGGGGTGCTGAAACTCGATACCCAGCGCATCGCGGGTTATCGCAATTTCGGCACCAAGCTGTGGAACGCCTGCCGCTTTGCCGAGATGAACGGCGTCTGGGACGGGCATGTCACCTCTGCCACGCCCCCCGCCGCCACCGCCACCGCCAACCGCTGGATCATCGGCGAGGCGGCCCGCGTGCGGGTTGAGGTGGACGCGGCGCTGGAAGGATACCGCTTTGATCAGGCGGCGACCGCGCTTTATGCCTTTGTCTGGGGCAAGGTCTGCGACTGGTATGTCGAATTCGCCAAGCCGCTGTTTGACGGCCCGCAGGCGGCGGAAACCCGCGCCACCATGGGCTGGGTGCTGGACCAGTGCATGATCCTGCTGCATCCGATCATGCCCTTCATCACCGAAGAGCTGTGGCAGACCACCGGCACCCGCGCAAAGATGCTGGTTCATGCCGACTGGCCTGACCATGACGGGACGCTGGCCGATACCGAAGCCATGCGCGAAATGCGCTGGGTGATCGCGCTGATCGAAGAGATCCGGTCGGCCCGCGCGCAGATGCATGTGCCGGTGGGGCTGAAGCTGGACATGCTGCACCTGGCGCTGGACAAGGCCGCGCGCACCGCCTGGGCGCGCAACGAGGCGCTGATCCGCCGCCTTGCCCGGATCGAGACGCTGACCGAAGCGGCAGCAGTGCCGAAGGGGGCGATCACGATTGCCGTCGAAGGTGGCACCTTCGCCCTGCCGCTGGACGGGGTCATCGACATTGCCGAAGAAAAAGCCCGCCTTGCCAAGACGCTGGAAAAGCTGGAAAAAGACCTGACCGGCCTGCGCGCCCGCCTTGCCAACCCCGCCTTCCTGGCCTCTGCCAAGGAAGAGGTGGTGGACGAAACCCGCGACAAGCTGGAGCAGGGCGAGGATGAGGCGGGCAAGCTGCGCGCCGCCCTGGCCCGCCTGGCCGAACTGGCCTGACCCCTTGGCGTCTTCTGTTCGGAAATATCCCCGGGGGTGAGGAGCGATCGGAAACCTGCCCGTGGAGGGTTTCCGCGACGAACGCGCGGCACGCGCCGTGGGGGGGCAGACAGCCCCCCGGCCCGACCGGGGCCGGGCGCACCCCTTGCCCGCAGCGGTGTTTTGCGCTTCTGATCGCTCCATGACCGGCCCCCGATACACCCCGCTGGCGGCATCGCTGCCCCCGACCGTGCCCTTTGTCGGCCCCGAGGCGCAGGAGCGGGCGCGCGGGCGCGCCTTTGTGGCGCGTCTAGGGGCCAATGAAAGCGCCTTCGGCCCCTCGCCCCGCGCCATTGCCGCAATGCAGGCGGCCGCCCGCGATGTCTGGATGTATGGCGACCCGGAATTGCATGACCTGCGCAGCGCCATTGCCGCCCATCACGGGGTCAGCCCGGCGCATGTCGTGATCGGCGAAGGCATCGACGGGCTGCTGGGCCTGCTGGTGCGGCTGCTGGTCGGTCCCGGTGATGCCGTCGTCACCTCGGACGGGGCCTATCCGACCTTCAACTTCCATGTCGCAGGCTTTGGCGGCGTGCTGCACAAGGTGCCCTATGCGGGCGATCACGAAGACCCCGGGGCGCTGGCGGCGCGCGCCCGTGCGGTGGGTGCCAAGATGCTCTATCTGGCGAACCCGGACAATCCGATGGGGTCCTGGCACCCTGCCCCGGTGATCGGGGCGATGATCGCCGCCCTGCCCGAAGGCACCCTGCTGATCCTGGACGAGGCCTATATCGATCTGGCACCGCCCGGCACCGCCCCGGACATCGCGGCGGACGATCCGCGCGTGATCCGGCTGCGCACCTTTTCCAAGGGCTATGGCATGGCCGGGTTGCGGGTGGGCTATGGTCTGGCCGCGCCCGATTTGGTTCGCGCTTTCGACAAGGTGCGCAACCATTTCGGCGTCGGGCGCATCGCGCAGGCGGGGGCGCTGGCGGCGCTGGCCGATCAGGCCTGGTTGGCGCAGGTGCGGGCCAGGGTTGCACGCGCCCGGGCCGCGCTGGACCAGGTGGCGCGCGCCAACGGGCTGCTGCCCCTGCCGTCGGCCACCAATTTCGTGACCATCGACTGCGGCGGGGACGGGGCCTTTGCGCGGCGCGTGCTTGGCGGTCTGATTGATCGGGATGTCTTTGTGCGCATGCCCGGCGTTGCGCCGCTGGATCGCTGCATCCGGGTCAGCACGGGACCAAAGGCGGACATCGCCGCCTTTGCCGCCGCCCTGCCCGGCGCGCTGGAGGCGGCACGGGCGGGCTGACGCAATCGTGTGTTTCCTTCCCGCCGCGGGAAGGTGTGAACTTTACCAGATCATCCTGCAAGGAACCCCATCATGACCCGGCTGATCCCGTTAAGCGTTTTTGTTCTTGTCGCGGCCATCGCGCCCGCCTTGGCGCAGGAGAGTGGCGACATAGCCGCACCGCATCAAATGGAAGCAGTGATAATGCTCCCAGACAGCGCATCGGACGCGACCCGCGCGTATATCGAGGCGATGAACACCATGCACGCGGGTATGATGATGGCGTTTACCGGCGATCCGGATGTGGATTTCATCAAGGGGATGATCCCGCATCATCAGGGTGCGATCGACGCTGCGAAGATTCAGCTACGCTACGGCACTGACCCCGAGGCGCGAGCCTTTGCCGAAAAGGTCATCGCCGCGCAAGAGGCCGAGATCGTGTGGATGACCACTTGGCTTAGGACGCGCGGCCAATAAGGCCCCGGGTCAGGCTGCGGGGTGGCCCGCCACCACGGCTGCGGCCGCATCAAGCGCGCCGGGGCCGTGGGCGATGCCAAGCGCCTGCATCCCCGCCTCCATCACCGCCAGCGCGCCCAGCATCATGTGGGCGTTCACATGGCCCATATGGGCCACACGCAGAAAGCCGTCGCCTGCCAGGTCTTCGGGGGTGGACATGCCAAGACCGATGCCCAGCGTCACGCCCCCCTGGCTTTCGGTCCAGCCACGCAGCAGCGTGGCAGCGGGCGCGCCCATGCGCGCCGAGGTGACAGAGCGGCCGCGATGGTTTGGATCAGCCACGTTCAGCGCGATGGCGGGGTTGCCCCTGCCCCAGGCCGCGAACGCCGCCCAGACGGCCTGCGCCAGGGTCTCGTGCCGGGCCCAGACGGCGGGCAACCCCTCTTCCTTCACCAGCATGTCCAGGGCCTCGCGCAGGCCGTAAAGATGGTGCGTGGGGGCTGTGCCGCAGAAAAGCTGCCAGAATTCGCTGCCCGTGCTGCGCGGTGTCCAGTTCCAGTAGGGTGTGCGCAGGTCTGACCGGCGGCTTTCCTGCGCCGCGCGGTCGGAAAACCAGACAAAAGCCAGTCCGGGCGGGGTCATCAGCCCCTTCTGGCTGGCCGCAACGGTCACGTCCACCCCCCAGGCGTCCATGTGATATTCATCGCAGGCCAGCGAGGCGATGCAATCCACCGCCAGAAGCGCCGGGTGCCCCACCGCATCCATCAGCGCGCGCAGGGCGGGCACATCGGTGCGCACGGAACTGGCAGTATCGACATGGGTCACCAGAACGGCGCGGATGGCATGGGCCGCATCGGCCCGCAAGGCGGCTTCGACCCGGTCCAGGCTGATCGGGGCGGCACCGGAATCGATCAGGTCCACAGCCACGCCCATGTCGCGGGCGGCGTCAGCCCAGGACAGGCCGAAACGCCCCGTGGCCAGCACCAGCGCGCGGTCGCCGCGCGAAAACAGGTTGGCATTCGCCGCTTCCCAGCCGGCATGGCCATTGCCGATATACATGGCGACATGGCCCGTGGTGCCCGCCACCGTTCGCAGATCGGGCCAGATCGTATTGACCATGTCGTGCAGCGCGCCCGCATAGATGTTGGGTGCCCCGCGGTGCATCGCCTGCAGCACGCGGTCGGGCATGGTGGACGGCCCGGGAATGGCAAGATAGGGGCGTCCGCTGGCAAGGGACATGGGCGAAACTCCTGACGTTGCCCTTGCCTAGGGCGGCGGTCCGGCAAGGTCAACCGGCCCCCGGTTGTGACTGGCGCAGATGCCTGTATTCTGGGGCAGGCAAGGGGGATTGGCTGGATGGACGGCGAACGAACGGACGACAGGGCGCTGATCGGCCTGTCAGGGGCGGATGCGCTTGGTTTTCTGCAGGGGCTGCTGACCAATGACCTGCGCCCCCTCGGTGCGGGCGAGGGCATTGTCTGGACTGCCCTGCTGACGCCGCAGGGCAAGTACCTGGTTGATTTTCTGGTGGTCAGCACGGGCGGCCGGTTGCTGATCGACGTGAAGGACAGCTTCGCACCCGGCCTGATGAAGCGCCTTGCGATGTACCGGCTGCGCGCCGATGTGCAGCTTGCGCCGGTGACCCTGACCGTCACGCGGGGCCTTGGGGTGCCGCCGCCGGGTGCCTTGGCCGATCCGCGCCACGCCGCACTGGGCTGGCGCCGCTATGGCGGGCCGGAAGGGGCCGATCCGGCCATCGACTGGGACGCGATCCGCGTCGCCCATGTCATTCCGGAAACCGGGATCGAGCTGATCCCGGACGAGACCTATATCCTGGAAGCCGGGTTCGAGGCGCTGCATGGCGTTGATTTCCGCAAGGGTTGCTACGTGGGCCAGGAAGTGACCGCGCGGATGAAACACAAGACCGACCTGCGCAAGGGTCTGGTCCGCGTGCGGGTCAAGGGCGATGCGGGCCCGGGCGACGAGATTCTGGCAGGGGACCGCCCTGCGGGGCGGCTGTTCACCCGGGCGGGCGACAGGGCGCTGGCACATCTGCGTTTCGACAGGGTGGCAGAGGCCATGCGGGCGGGCAACGCGCAGGTCTGGCTGGACGCCTGACCAGGGGCGAAAGGCCACCCTTTCGGACGGCCCCCGTACCCTGCGGATCAGGTCAGGCCCGTTCGGAATATTCCATCAATTCGGTGTGAACCCAGATGTCCTCGTCCTGGCCGACAAAGGGTGGGACCATGATGCGCAGGCCATTGTCAAGGATCGCCGGCTTAAAGCTGTTGGCGGCAGTCTGGCCACGGACCACAGGCTCGGTTTCCACGATCCTGCACTTGACCTTCTGCGGCAGCCGCACCGACAGGGCTTCCTCGCCATGGTATTCGACCGTGGCCATCATGCCATCCTGCAGGAAAGGACGGCGGTCGCCCAGAAGGTCGGCATCGATTTCGGTCTGTTCATAGGTTTCGCCATCCATGAACACCAGGCGTCCGTCGGTTTCGTACAGAAACTGCTGGTCCTTGTTGTCCAGCCGGACTTGGTCCACCTTGTCTTCGGACCGGAAGCGTTCGTTCAGCTTGCGCCCGTCGCGCAGGTTCTTCAGCTCGACCTGGGCAAAGGCCCCGCCCTTGCCGGGCTTGACATGACTGACCTTCACGGCGGCCCAAAGGCCATTGTCGTGCTCCAGGATGAAGCCCGGCCGGATGTCGTTGCCGTTGATCTTGGGCATGGGGGCAAACCGTTGACAAAAGGTTGCAAGGACCTTGGCGGCACCTATATTTGGGTGGTGATCCGCGCACAAGCCGGCCAAATGCTGTAGGTGTTTTGGGAAAGCCATGCTAGGAACGCATGGCAGTCATTCCAAAGTGTAAACACCGAATCAGGCGCCAATCGTCATAGTCGGCAGAACGCGCCAAAGACAAGAGCAGAAAGAAGGACGACGAGATGGTCGATTTCGTTGACAGTACCGCTTTCAACTATGAACAGGGGCAGCGGGCACGCAAGCTGTTTGCAGCCGTGGTGCTGGCCGCCTTGGATGATGCCATTGCGGATGACAAGAAATACGCCAATGGCCCCGAGCAGATTGCCCGCTGGGCAAGATCGCGGGACGGGCGCGAAGTGTTGTCCTGCGCGGGGATCGATCCGAACGAGCGGGTCGTGAAGGGTTTGATGGCCTTCGTCAGCAAGGGCGTGCGCACGTCGGTTGCGCTGTCGCGTGAGGAAAGCGAGCGTCGCCATGCCATGGAACTGGATCGGGCCGAAGCGGCCTGACGCCGGTCCCTCGGGTGACACGCGAAACGCGCCCCCCGGGCGCGTTCTGCATTTGTGGGCCGACGGGTGGATGATTTCGCGCGGCCCTGCGCCGAAGCTGTTCCGGATCAGGTCAGGTCCCGGGCTGCCAGGGCACGGGCAAGCTCTGCGCGCACCAGCTTGCGGACATTGCGGGTAATGCGCTCTCCCAGCGCGCCGTGCAGTTCTTCGCGCAGAACATCCCGGATCAGATCACGAAGCAGCGCGTCATCGATGCGAGGTGCGATGTCCTGCATCACCGGGGGGGCTGATGGCCCGTCATCCAGCGGCCTGTCAAGCACACCCTGATCTGCCAACCGGTCGGACGGCAGGGTGGCGGGCTGATCAGCGTCGTCCCCCTGCCCTGTTGCGTCCAGGGCCTGCCCGGACGGCAGCGCTGCCGTTTGCGGCAGACCCCCTGCATTTGGCGCAGGTTCTGGCACGATCCCGGCGACCGGCTGTTCGTCTGGCGCATCGGCGATCCCGGAAGCCCCGGAAAGATCGGCAGGCTGCTCTGCCCCAGGCTCCGGTGCCGGACGCCAGGGTTCTGCCTGCTCTGCCTCCCGAAGCGGCGTAGACCGGTGTACGGCCAGATAATCATCCCAATAGACGTCGTCCTCGGGCGCGCTGTCCCCTGCCATCGCAGCGGGCGGTTCGGCAAGGACGGTCGGTTCGGCGGGGACGAGCGGTTCGGCGGGGACGAGCGGTTCAGCGGGGATGGACGGTTCGGCAGGGACGGACGGTTCGGCAGCGACGGACGGTTCGGCAGGGACGGGCAGTTCGGCAGCGACGGACGGCTCGGCAGCGACGGGCAGTTCGGCGGGGACGGGCCGATGGTCAGCGGGCTCCGCACCTGCCGGGGCAGAACTTTCCGGGCCGATCATATCCGCCGCGTCGCTGCCATCCGCAAGATCCCAATCGATGGACGAGCGCAGTGAAGGCAACAGTTCGGTTCCCTCAGGCTCCCAGTCATCGCGGTTTCGCATAAGGGCCGCTTCAAGCGCCGCAGCCGCCTGATGCGCTGCGGACGCCTCCGGATCCACCTTTGGTTCAGGCACCGGCAACACGGGCTCTGAAGCCGGTGAGGGCTGCCGGACATCTGAAACGGCGGGATCAATGCGCAGTGCCGGTGTCAGCACAAGCTTGTCGGAAGGCTGGGCGACGGGCCGCTGCTGCAATTGCTCTTCGGTCACAAGACGTCGGATCGAGGAAACGACACCCTCAATTTCCGACTTTGACATCGACTCCGACATCGGTTCACCCCCTGTCACCTGTTTACCGCCACGCAGAACAAAATGCTACCGCCCCGCATATCACCCGCCAAGGACCAGCCGCACCGGGGGCCGCCCGCAGCAGGGGCCAGCCCTGCCAAGATCAGTCGTTCCCGACCGATTTCATGATGCGGTCAAGCTTTTCTCCCTGGACGCTTGTCGGCGCGCGACGCACGGCATTGTAATAGGCAGCCGGATCAAAGGTGGGAATTCCAAGGTCCAGATGGTCCACCGTCAAAAGGCCCATTGACGACAAAAGCTGATAGATGCCGATATAGCGCTGCGCCAGTGCCGACAGGCGCGCCGCCCGGGCATCGAGCAGATCCTGTTCGGCATCAAGCACATCAAGGGTGGTGCGTGCGCCAAGGCTTGCCTCTTCGCGCACGCCGTCAAAGGCGATCTGGGCGGCCGCGATCTGCTGTTCGGTGGCGGTGATGCTGGCGTCGGCCACGTCAAGATTGCTCCAGACCGTGCCGACATTCTCGGCCACCTCGACGCCGCGCTGCTTAAGCCCGGCAAGACTTGCATCCCGGTTCGCCATCGACTGGCGCAGCGCCGCCGAAAGCGCGCCGCCCGAATAGATCGTCTGGTTGAAGTTGATGCCAAACCCGTTCTCCTGAAGGCCGTCCTGATCGACCGAGAGCTGCGCCTGGGCCGCAATCGACGGTCGCAGGTTCGCGCGGGCCCGCGCCACGTTCAGCTCTGCCGCCTTCACCTCACGCTGGGCCTGACGGATCGAGGGATGGGTGCGCAGGGCAACCGACCGGGCCGCATCCAGCGTGTCGGCGGTGCGCGGCGGCGCGGGCGGGGCCGACAGCGCGCCCGGGTAGCTTCCGGTCGCAGCACGGTAGTTCTCGCGGGCAATCGCCAGATCGCCCTGGGCCACGACAAGGTTTGCCCGGGCCTCTGCCAGGCGCGCCTCGGCCTGGGCCACATCTGTCCGGGTGACTTCGCCCACCTCAAACCGGTCCTGCGCCGCACGCAGCTGTTCGCCGATGACACGCACGTTATTTTCGCGCAAAGACACGATTTCCTGCTGCAGGCGCACGTTGACAAAGGCGGATACCGCAGACAGCAACACCTGCTGTTCGATCGAGATCAGCGCCTCGCGCGTGGCCAGAACGGTTTCCTTTGCCGCCTCGATGGCAAGCTGGGTGCGGCCGAAATCAAACAGGGTCATCTGCGCCGTGACCGAATAATTGGCAAAAAGGTCTTCGGCAGACACGGTGATGCCCGAGTCAAGCAACTGTTCCGAATAGCCGTATTGCCCGTCCGCCACGAAAGCCACCACAGGGCGTAGCGATGCCACGGCCTGGGCCACGTTTTCATCCGCCGCGCGCAGAACCGCCTGATTCTGTGCCAGAAGGTTGCTGTTGCGATAGGCCGCGATCAGCGCATCGGCCAGGGTTTCGGCCGATACCGGCGGCGCGGCCCCGACAAGCAGCGACAGGGTCAGAACAAGGGTGCGGGCCGTTCTCAGCATACCATTCCTCTTCGTTTTCCCGCCTACAGCACGAACCCGCGCCGCAGTTCAAACCCCGGCAGCACCGGAGCCGTGGCGTTGAAGGCAAAGCGCCATGTCACCACGCCGTCAACCTTGTATCCCACGCGGGCTACGCCAAGCGCGCCTTCCATAAACACACATCCGATGCGGCCGCCCTCTTTCAGCTGGTCCGAAAGCGCCTGCGGCAGCGTTTCGATGGCCCCCTGCAGCGTCATTACATCATAGGGGCCGTGTTTCGCGGCCCCCTGGGCCAGCGGCCCGGTGATCACAGCGGCATTGTCGACACCCTCAGACGCCAGGGTCTTTTCGGCCTGTGCGGCCAGGGCCGCATCTTCTTCCACTGCGATCACCGCCTCGGCAAGGCGTGCGATGACGGCTGTGGAATAGCCAAGCCCGCAGCCCAGATCGAGCACCATTTCGTCCGGCTGGATGTCCAGCGCATCAAGCAGTTTGGCCAGGGTGCGCGCCTCCAGCACCACGCGGCGCGGGGCGATCTCCAGATTCTCGCCGATATAGGCGGCCTCGCGCAGGCTGCGGGGCACATAGGCTTCGCGCGGGACCGACAGCAGCGCCTTTATCACCGGAAACTTGGTGACATCGGCAGGACGGACCTGGGTATCAACCATCACCGTGCGCCGCGTGGCAAAATCCGTCATCTCCGCACTCATCAGTTCAAGGCCGATCTGCCTGTGATGTGCCACATAAGGCAGGGCACGGCAACCGCAGGCGTGCTGTTGGATCGGGGGATTGCGGTTTTTTGTTGGAGTGCAAGGCCCTTTCGTCAGGGTCAGGCCGGGGTCTGGCCCTGATCCGGCCAGCGTAGCGGCGGGGCGGTGGCCTTGCCCCAAAGGCGGCGCATCAGCGGAACTGGCGTCGGGCCATCAGGACCCGGGACAAAGCAGTTGCACAGCACAGCACGCCAAACACCAAGGCCAGCGGCGCGAAGGCACCCGGCACAAGGCAAAGCAGGGCAAAGAACAGGATGGTTTCCGTTCCCTCCAGCAGGCCCGCACTGTAATACAGCGTTTTTTCGCCCTGTTCGCGGGTTTCCAGCCCGCGTTTGCCGGCAAGCGCCGCATAGCCCAGAAAACTTGTCCCGTTCACATAAAAACAGGCAAGCAGAAAGGCACCCGCCACCCCGTTGGCGGCCGGGTCGCGCAGCACGAAGGCCAGCGGCACCGCGCTGTAGAAGACAAAATCGCAAAAGATATCAAGATAGCCGCCAAAATCCGTCGCGCCCCTGGCGCGGGCCACGGCACCATCCAGCCCGTCACAAAGCCGGCTGAACGCCAGCGGCACCAGTGCCAGGGCAGCAAAGCCTGCCGCAAGCATCGCGGCCGTCAGCAGGCCCAGCGCCAGACCGGCCAGGGTCAGGGCATTGGCGGAAACACCCAGCCGGGCCAGCCAAAGCCCGGCCCCGGTCAGGGGCGGGTCAATCAATTTGCGCATGCGGGCGTCCAGCATATCTGTTCCCTTCTTGTCCATCGCGCGGCCTGGCCGCGTCCGTTCAGGCGGGCAGCCTTGCCTGCGCCTCACATCCTCGTGGGGGTTTGAGCTTTGGGTTGCAAGCCGTCAATCGCGATGTGTAAGGCGGAACAAAGGGATGAATGCCGTTGGGGGGGGGCCATGAAGATATCCGCAGCAGCCATCGTATTTGCGGCCTGCACGGCCTTGCCCGCGGCGGCCCAGCCGGACCCTTCCGATTGGGCCGCCGTCCTGCAAGAGGCCAGGGGGCAGACTGTGTACTGGCACGCCTGGGGCGGTGACCCCAGGATCAATGATTTCATTTCCTGGGTCGGGGAAGAGGCATTGGCGCGCCATGGCGTGAGCCTGACACAGGTCAAGCTGGCCTCGACCGCCGATGCCGTGGCGCGGGTCGTCAGCGAAAAGCAGGCAGGCCAGGATCAGGGCGGTGCTGTGGACCTGATCTGGATCAACGGCGAAAACTTTGCCGCGATGAAGGGCAAGGGGCTGCTCTTCGGCCCCTTTGCCGAACAGCTTCCCAACTGGCCCCTTGTGGATGTTGCCGGAAAACCGGCAACGCGCATGGATTTCACCGAACCGACGATGGGGCTGGAAAGCCCCTGGGCCATGGCACAGCTGGTCTTTGAATATGACAGCGCCCGCGTGCCTGCGCCGCCGCTGGGGGCCGGGCAGCTTCTGGACTGGGCAAAGGCCAATCCGGGACGGTTCACCTACCCCCGGCCGCCGGACTATCTTGGCACGACCTTTCTCAAGCAGGTCCTTTACGGCGTCATCGATGAGCCGGACCTGCTGCTGCAACCCGTTGATCCGGCGACCTATGATCGGCTGACGGCGCCGCTCTGGGCCTGGCTGGAAGAGATCACCCCGGCGCTTTGGCGCCGGGGACAGGCCTATCCGGCGAACGAACCGGCTCTGGGGCAATTGCTGGCGGATGGCGAGATCGACATCGCCTTTGCCTTCAACACGGGGCGCGCCTCTGCCGCGATCGCGGCTGGCGAACTGCCCGAGACGATCCGCACCAATACCTGGACCGGCGGGACCATCGGCAATGCCAGTTTCGTGGCCATTCCCTACAATGCCGCCCATGCCGCCGGTGCCCTGGTGGTGGCCAACCTGCTGCTGGACCCCCAGGTGCAGGCCCGGGCGCAGGACCCCGATGTGCTGGGCTTTCAGACCGTGCTGAACCTGTCCGCACTTTCCGATCAGGATCGCGCCCGCTTCGATGCCCTTGATCTGGGCATCGCCACCCTTGCGCCGGACGATCTTGGTCCGGCCCTGCCAGAGCCGCATGCAAGCTGGATGACGCGCATCAGCCAGGACTGGATCCGCCGCTACGGGGTTGCGCAATGACGGCGGACGGGGTGCTGCGGTTCGCGCCCCGGCTGACCCTTCTTCTGATGGCGGGACCCGTGATCGCGGGACTGGCGGGCACCCTGCGCCCCGCCTTCGAAGCGGACGGCATGGCGCGGCTGCTTGACTGGCCGGGCCTGCCCCGGGCGGCGGCACTTTCCCTGGGGACCGGCATCGCCTCGACTCTTCTGTCGTTGGCGATTGCGCTTGGTCTGGTGGCCGCACTTCAGGGCGGGCGGCTTTTTGCGCTGATCCTGCGGCTGCTGTCGCCGCTTCTGGCCGTACCCCATGCGGCGGCGGCCCTGGGCCTTGCCTTCCTGCTGGCCCCGTCGGGGTGGATCGCCCGGGTGCTGTCGCCCTGGGCCACCGGCTGGACTGAACCGCCCGACCTTCTGATCCTGAATGATCCTGCGGGTCTTGCCCTGACGGCCGGTCTGGTGCTGAAAGAGGTTCCGTTCCTGCTGCTGATCCTGATTGCGGCCCTGCCTCAGGCCGACGCGCCACGGCGGCTGATGCTGATGGCCAGCCTTGGCTACGGGCGCGTGGCGGGCTGGATGCTGGCGGTCCTGCCGGCCGTCTGGCCGCAGATGCGGCCCGCGGTCTATGCCGTGCTGGCCTATTCCATGACGGCGGTGGACATGGCCATCGTCCTTGGCCCTGCCCTGCCGCCGACGCTTTCGGCGCAGCTTGTGCTTTGGATGACCAGCCCCGACCTTTCCATCCACCCCGTGGCGGCGGCCGGTGCCCTGGTGCAGCTTGGCCTGGTGCTGGCGGCACTTGCCCTGTTGCGCTGCGCTGAAACCGGTCTGGCCCGGCTGGGATGCAGGCTGGCGCTGACGGGGCGCAGGGAAATCTGGGCCGACCGCTGGCTTGGCCCCCTCGCCGCCGGGGCGGGGCTGCTTGTCGTGCTTGTCATGGCGGGCGGCATGGCGGGGCTGGCCCTGTGGAGCTTTGCCGGCCCTTGGGTCTTTCCCGATGCCCTGCCCGAACGTCTTGGGCTTGATGCCTGGGCGCGCGCCGCACCCGGCCTTGGCCCTGCGGCGCTGGAAACGCTGCTGCTGGCCGCCCTGTCGGCCGCGCTGGCCACCGGGCTTGTTCTGGCCTGTCTGGAGGCGGAATCGCGCTTTGGCCTCAAACCGGGGGGCGGGGCGCTGTGGCTGCTTTGGCTGCCGCTGATCATGCCGCAGGTGGCTTTCCTGCCGGGGCTGGCCGAACTGGGCCTGCGCAGCGGGGTCGAAGGCAGCACCGGGGCCGTGGCAGCGGCCCATCTTGTCTTCGTGCTGCCTTATGTCTTTCTGTCGCTGGCCGCGCCCTGGCGGGCCTGGGATTCGCGCATCGCCGTGGCGGGTGCCGCCCTTGGCGCCACGCCGGGGCGGATCTTCTGGCAGCTGCGCCTGCCGATGCTGCTGCGTCCGATCCTGACGGCAGCGGCAGTGGGCTTTGCCGTGTCCGTCGGCCAGTACCTGCCGACCCTTCTGATCGGCGGCGGCCGGGTGACAACCCTGACAACCGAAGCCGTTGCCCTGTCATCCGGCGGCAACCGGCGCATCATCGGAACCTACGCGATGCTGCAGCTTGCCCTGCCGCTTTTCGCCTTTGCCCTGGCCCTGGCCCTTCCCGCCGCCCTGTTCCGCAACCGGGCCGGCATGAGGCCGGGCGCATGAGCGGGCTTGTGCTTGACCGGCTGGAGGTGCGCGCCAAAGGCATGCTGATCGTCGCCCTTGATGCCGTGGTAAACCCGGGCGAGGTGCTGACGATCATGGGCCCGTCCGGGTCCGGAAAATCAACGGCGCTGGCCGCGATCATCGGCACGCTCGGCCCGGAGTTCAGCCTGTCGGGCAGGCTTGTTCTGGACGGGCGCGACCTGACCGGCCTGCCGACGCGCGCGCGCAGGGTGGGGCTGCTGTTCCAGGACGATGTGCTGTTTCCGCATCTGTCGGTCGGCGGCAATCTGGCTTTTGCGCTGCCCGCGGCGCTGCGCGGGCGCAGGGCCCGCCGCGCGGCCGTCGAGGCGGCCCTGGCAAAGGCCGATCTGGCGGGGTTTGCAGACCGCGACCCCGCCACCCTGTCGGGCGGCGAGCGGGCGCGGGTCGCCCTGATGCGCACCCTGCTGGCCGAACCCCGGGCGCTGCTGCTGGATGAGCCGTTCTCGCGCCTTGATGCCGGCCTGCGCGACCGCATCCGCGCCTTCGTTCTGGACCTGATCCGGGCTGCGCAAATCCCGGCGATCCTGGTCACGCACCATGCTGATGATGCGCAGGCCGCCGGGGGCCGCATCCTCGATCCTTTGGGCCGCCCGGTTCCGCCCGGCACCTGACCGGGTCAGCGGGCCAGGATGATCTCTGCCTTCAGCCCGCCCAGGCGGGCCGAGTCCGACAGGGTCAGCGTGCCGCCGTGGCTGCGCGCGACGTCGGCGGCGATGGACAGACCCAGCCCCACGCCCCCGCCCCGGTTGGGGTTGCGCGCCTGGTCCAGCCTTGTGAAGGGACGCATCGCTTCCTCTCGCCGCTCGCCGGGGATGCCCGGACCGTCGTCCTCGATGCAGATCCGGATGCTGCGCTCGGTCACGGTCACGCTGACCGCGCATCTTGTCCCATAGCGCAGCGCATTCCCGATCAGGTTCTCGACCGCCCGCGTCACCGCATCGGGGCGCAACAGCGCCGTGCCCGCGCCATCGCTGTGCAGGCTGATCGACCCGCCCGACCGGCGGGCGTTTTCGACAACCCGGGCCACCAGCGCGACCGGATCGGCCTCCACGGGGGTTTCCATGGCGTCACCGCGGGCAAATGACAGGAATTCATCGACCAGCCGCTCCATATCCGCAACATCGCGCAGGGCCGCCCTGACATCGTCATCCTGCGGCATCAGGGACAGGCTGAGCCTGAGGCGGGTCATCGGCGTGCGCAGATCGTGGCTGACACCCGACAGCATCAGCGTGCGCTGTTCCATCTGCCGTTCGATCCGGCTGCGCATGTCAAGAAATGCGGCCCCCGCCGCGCGCACCTCCAGCGCGCCGCGCGGCCGGTAGGCCACCGACCGCCCCTTGCCGAAAGCCTCGGCGGCATCGGCCAGCCGCTTGATCGGGCGCAGCTGGTTGCGCAGGAAGGCATAGGAAATCACCGTCATCAGCACCGATGTCAGAATCATCCAGACCAGAAGCTGATGCGGGTTTGACGCCGAAACCCGCCGCCGCGAGACCGAAAGCGACATCGGGCCCGCATCGGTTTGCAACAGCATGCGCACATCCCCGCTGTCGGACAGCAGATCGACCGATCGCAGGTCCGGCAGGCCCTGGCGCAGCGTTTCGATCACCACCCGCCCGGACAGATCGTAGGCTCTTCGCCGGTCCGTCAGGTCCGGCCATATGGCGGGAAGCTCCAGCGTCATGTCCAAAGCGCGGGCAACGCCCAAAGCCCGCGCCCGGGCCTCGGCCAGCGATCCGCCCCGATCGGCTTCATCCAGAACGAACATGATCTGGATGACCAGACTTTGGGTCATCTGGCGTGTGACGCCTTCGAAATGGCGCTGGATAAAGGCAAGTGACACGACAAGCTGGATCGCTACGATGGGAACAATCAGGATAAGCGCGGCGCGCCCGTAAAGCCCCCGTGGCAGAAGCGGTTTGAGAAACGCGAACATGACCGCGATCCTAGCGGCGGAACCTGCGGAAAGAAAGCCGATGCCCCGTCACGACATGCCTGCAAATCTGAACCCCGACCTGCGGCTTGTCCGGGCACCCAACCCCTCTGCGATGACCGAACAGGGCACCAACACCTGGATTGTCGGCCGGGGCGCTGTGGCCGTGATCGACCCCGGCCCGGCCGACGGGGCGCATCTGGCGGCGATTCTGGCCGCCCTGGGGCGGGGCGAACGGGTCAGCCATATCCTTGTCACCCATGCCCATGCCGATCATTCGGCCCTTGCCCCGGCGCTGGCGCGGGCAACCGGGGCGCCGGTGCTGGCCTTCGGAACAGCGCGCGACGGCATGACGCCCGCGATGGTGCAGATGGCCGCCGACGGAACCGGGGGCGAAGGCCTTGACCATGGCTTCCGCCCCGACATCCGCCTGTCCGACGGCCAGACCGTGGCAGGCGCGGGATGGACGCTGACGGCGATTCACACCCCTGGCCACCTCGGCGGCCATCTGTGCTTTCGCTGGGGGATGCTTGGCTTTTCGGGCGATCACGTGATGGCATGGTCAACCTCGCTTGTCTCGCCGCCCGAAGGGAACATGGGGGCCTACCGGCGCAGCCTGGCACGCCTTGCCAGCCAGCCCTGGACCACCTTCCTGCCCGGACATGGCCCGCCCGTCGCCGACCCGGCGGCCCGCCTTGCCGAGCTTGCCGCACATCGCGGGCGGCGCGAGCGTGAAATCCTTGCTGCCCTGCACACCGCGCCGGCCACGCCCGCGCGGCTGGTCAAGATGATCTACACCGGTCTGCCTGCCGGTCTGCTCAAGGCAGCCGAGCGCAACGTCCTTGCGCATCTGCTTGATCTTGAACAGAGAAACATCGTCGAAAGCGTTGCCACCCCGTCGCCTGCCGCAGAATTCCGGCTGGTGCATGCAAAGCCGCCCTGAGCCTGCTTTTGTCTCTGGACGCCCCCCACCTGCCTTGCTATAGCACCCGCGGTAGTCCGGCGTAGCTCAGCGGTAGAGCAGTTGACTGTTAATCAATTGGTCGTAGGTTCGATCCCTACCGCCGGAGCCAAGAAATCAAAGACTTAGCTACGATCCTGATACGCCAGCCTTACTTCGCGTAAGGCTGGCGTAAGGCTGGTTGTGAGAGCCCTTCACGCATGCTGCGCCACGTGCTATCGGTCTATATACCTTTTGCATCAACGGCTTGCCCATCAAATACGTGTCCCCCTCCGTGAATGAAACCGCGTTCAACTGCCCTCACTGCGGCGCGCTGGCGAAGCAGTATTGGTACTCGATCCGCGCGGTCCAAAACGATGACAAGAACCCGACACCGATGGTTATTACCGAAGGTGACGGGCGGGACTGGGACTTCAAGCAGGTTGAAGACAGGGAAACGCGCAAACTTGCTCAAGTGGGTCGCGGAGATGAAGAAAGAGCGTCCTTTCATTGAAGCCCGGAAGGATGGCAGCTACAATTCCAGAACGTCTACAACGTCTTCATTTCACGTTGCTACAACTGCAAGGACATCGCCCTGTGGATCCATGATCGCATGGTCTACCCGCAGCGGGGCGAAGCTCCGCCCGCACACCCAGATATGACCGAAGACATCCGCAGAGACTATGACGAGGCCAGCACCATTTTGGACCTGTCGCCCCGAGGGGCAGCGGCCTTGATCCGTTTCGGCATCCAGAAGCTGTGCAAGGAGCTTGGCCAGGCTGGGAAGAATATCAATGACGACATCGGCGCTCTGGTGAAAAAACGGGCTGGACGTCAGAGTGCAGCAGGCACTGGACGCTGTGAGGGTGATAGGCAACAGTGCCGTCCACCCCCCGGCCAGATCGACCTCCGGGATGACCGGGCGACTGCCGAAACGCTGTTCCGACTACTGAACCTGATCGTTGACAAGACCATATCTGAACCCAAGCACGTCGCGGAGGTTTACGCATCACGGCCGGTCGGTGCCGTGAAGGCGATTGAGAAGCGGGACGGCAAGGCGTAGTGCAGAAGCGTGTTGCCGATGTGCCGACCTGCCAGCCAACCCTGCGCCGGGCAACGGTGTCGGTGACGAATGCGGCACAGACAAACCCGACCCGGGCGTGGACGCGGGTGAAGCCGACAACCCCCAACGCGCCGGGTCGTGTGACCTTGAACTCGCGGTTGACCCTGTCGGGCGGGCACGGTGCCTGGGCGTTGCCGACGGCGGGTATCGTCCTTTTCCCGTGCCTTATGCCTGCCGGACGAACCCCATCCCCATCTGTCGCGGCGGTCAAGCTCCGCCTGCGCAGGAAATGCCGATGCCTTGCGCAAGACCCTGTTGGTGCGGCGCGGCTCGTTCACGTCGCGCCCCGGAAACTTCAGCCGGGTCCTGTCACCGGAAAGCCGCGCCGCTGGCGCGCTTCGTCGGCGCCTCCTCGCGGCACCACCAGCGGCGCGGCCCCGCGGCCGTGCAGCCGATCTTGCCGGCAATCGGGGTCAGCGCCGCCCGGTCCGACGCACGGTCGGACCGGTGCCCGCCGGCCACACGGACCGCGCGTCCGCACAGATCGGGCGAAAACCCCTTCGTTGCCCTGCTCATGATCCAGGCCCCTTCTGGCGACCCGGAGCCTCCGCAAGACCCGGGGCGGTTCGGTCAGCCAACAGACCGGTAGCGGCCTGGCAGCCTGCCACCCACCCCGCGCCGGGACCGGCCGCGCCCGTCACAGGTCGCGGTAGCGTGCTTCCTGCCGTGCCGTCCAGCGCACGGCGATCCGGTATCCGTCCTTGGTCTGGCGTTCCGACTGCACCACGCCTGCCTCATGCAGCCAGGCCCGGCGCCGGCCATCTTCGAACCCAAGGCGCAGCTCGCGGTCCGACTTTTCTTCCTCGAAGGCAGCGGAGACGGCTTCCAGCAGGCGCGGCAGACCTTCGCCGGTCAACGCCGACAGGGGAAAAACGGTGGTGCTGCGCGCGGCCTGAACGGCCAGCGCCGCGCGGGCGGCAGGATCGACCAGATCCAGCTTGTTCCACACCTCCAGCAGCGGGGTCCCGGCCCTGACGCCAAGGCTGGTCAGGATGTCGGCCACATCGGCGGCCTGCTGTTCCGTCTCGGGGTGAGAGATGTCGCGCACATGCAGGATCAGATCCGCCTCCAGCACCTCTTCCAGGGTGGCGCGGAAGGCTGCCACAAGCTGCGTCGGCAGATCGGAAATAAACCCCACGGTGTCCGACAAGATGACGCGCCGCCCCGAGGGCAGTTCCACCCCGCGCATCGTCGGGTCAAGCGTGGCAAACAGCATGTCCCTGGCCAGAACTTCTGCTCCGGTCATGCGGTTGAACAGCGTCGATTTGCCCGCATTGGTATAGCCGACCAGCGCCACCACCGGAAACGGCACCTTGCGGCGCGAGGCGCGGTGCAACTCGCGGGTTTTCACCACACGGTCCAGCTGGCGCTTGATCCGGATCACCTGATCATCGATCGCGCGCCGGTCTGATTCGATCTGGGTCTCGCCGGGGCCGCCGACAAAGCCGAAGCCACCGCGCTGCCGTTCGAGGTGGGTCCAGGCGCGCACAAGGCGGGTGCGCTGATAGCTAAGCGCGGCAAGTTCCACCTGCAGCACCCCTTCGCGGGTCCGGGCGCGGTCGGCAAAGATTTCCAGGATCAACCCGGTCCGGTCCAGAAGCTTGACGCCCCATTCCTTTTCCAGGTTGCGCTGCTGCACCGGGCTGACCGGGCCGTCCACCAGGACAAGTCCAACCTCCAGCCCGTCGAATCTGGCCTTCAGCGCGGCAACCTTGCCGGTTCCGAACAACAGCCCCGGATGCGGCCGGTCAAGGCGAACAACCTCGGCCCCCGTCACCTCTATCTCCGGAAGGGCGGCGGCCAGCGATACCGCTTCGGCCGGCCCCAGTTCGGGCGGGCGCCGCGCCCTGTCGGACCGCGTGTCGGGATGCAGCACATAGGCACGCATCGGCACAGACCGCCTGTCGCGCGGATCGCGGCCGGGGATGCGGATATCATCGCCGTCGTCGTCTTCGGGAAGATCAGAGATCAGTCTTCACCTTCATAAAGGTTGATCGGCGCGCCCGGCATGATGGTCGAGATCGCATGCTTGTAGACCAGCTGCGATTGCCCGTCCCTGCGCAGCAGCACGCAGAAATTGTCGAACCAGGTGATGACGCCCTGCAGCTTCACACCGTTGATCAGGAAGATCGTCACTGGAACCTTGGCCTTCCGGACATGGTTGAGAAACGCGTCCTGCAAATTCTGTTTATCGGCAGCCATCGGATTTTTACCCTTGTTCTCTGGCATGTTCTTGTTTGTTCTTCGTGCCGCCCCCTCGGGCCGGTGCCAGACGGGGGATGCGTTAAGTATGATGCGGGACAGGCCAAGATTCCAGACCCAAAACAGGATATTTTCCCGTTCCGGTCAGCGCCGCCAGCTTTCAGGGGTCAAAAGGGCCAGAATTGCCAGGGTTTCCAGACGGCCAAGAACCATGGCGGCAGCCACGACGATCTTCGCGGCAGGGCCAAGACTGTTGTAGGACAAAGGCACCTCGGCGGCGACCGTAACCAGGGGGCCGGTCGTGGACAGGGCCGCGACGGCAAAGATCATGGCAGGTTCAAATTCCAGACCGGTCAGCGTCAGCGCCGCCATGACGATGGCAATCGAAATGGCAAAAAGCATGAAAAAGATCCAGGCGACATAGGCCCCCTCGCCGCGCAGACGCCGCGCCACCGCCCCGTCACCGCCGACGGAATTCGGATGGATCAGCAGTTCCACCTCACGCTGCCCAAGCTTGTAAAGGGCAAAGACCCGCAGCAGCTTGACCCCGCCCGCCGTTGTGGCCACCCCGCCGCCGATCAGCGCAAGGCCCAGCAGGATCAGGCCGGACGACCCCGGCCCGGCCCAGTTGCGCGAGGCCCCCCAGTCCTGCGAGACAAAGCCCGTCGTGGTCAGGAAGGACAGCGTGGTGAAGACCGATCCCCACAGCGCCTGTGCCCCGTGAAGGGCGCTGGCCAGGGTGCCCTTTTCGTAGGGCCCTGTCCAATGCTGCAGGAACTGGACAAGCGGCAGCAGCGCAAGGCAGATGACCGCCATCCTGACTTCCGGGTCCCGGTGGATAGGCACCGGGGTGGATGACATGATGTTGCCGTAAAAGGCCCGCCGGCTGATCGCAAAGAACAGGAAGACAAAGATCATTGCCTCGCCCATCCCCCCCGAGGGGCTTTGCGCAACGCCGGTTCCCGGCGAAATGCCGCTGGTCGACAGTGTCGACATCGCATGGCACAGCGCCACAAGGCTGCCATCCCCCGCCGTCAGAAGCAGGACCCACAACACCAGCGTCAGGCCCGCGTAGACCGGAAAGATCGAAAGGGCATAGCGCGTGATCCGTTCAGACGGATCGGCAATCCGGGTGATCTGCGACGTGCCATAGGTGCTGCGGCCCACCGCGCCGCCGGAAATCACCTCGAACCCGCCCAGGTTCAGCGGTGCCAGAATCGCCACCGCCGACAGCAGCACAAAGAACCCGCCCAGCCATCCCACCAATGCCCGCCACAGATGCATCGATGAGGGCAGCCGCGCGGGATCATCATGGAGCGTGGCCCCCGTGGTGGTGAACGCAGACACCATTTCGAACCAGGCATTCAGGAAGGTGGTGTCGCGCAGCGCCTGATGGAACGGTATGGCCAACAGGACCGGCAGCACAAGATAGGCCGCCACAAGGGCGGTCAGATGGCTGCGCGCGGCGTTGCGCGGATGAAAGTTCGCCGTGGCGATGCCGATCATCGCCGTCAGCATCAAAAGCAGCACCGCCCCGTAGAAAAAGGACCGCGCGACATGAAGGTCGCGCAGCGTCAGCGCATGGGCGGCCGGCAGCAGCATGGCCAGCGCGCCGATCCCCATCAGGATCACCAGAAACGGCAGATCAAGGATGCGCCGCATCGCAATGCCGTCAGAAAAAGTCGATGGAGACCTGCAACAGGCGCTCCACTTCCGGCACGTCTTTTGCCATGGCAAACAGGGCCACCACATCGCCTTCGGTGATGCGCAGCGATCCGGTGGGCTTGAGCACCGCCTCGCCCCGCAGCACGGCCCCGACCAGCACGCCTTCGGGAAACTCTATGTCGCGGATCGGCCGGCCGGCCAGCGGCGAGGTGGACAGAACCTGCGCCTCGATCACTTCGGCTTCGGCATCGCCGATGGAGTAAATGGCCCGCACCTTGCCATGGCGCACATGCCGCAGAATCGACGACACCGTGGTTGCGCGCGGGTTGATGTAGGCGTCAATATCCAGCGGCCCCATCAGCGGCACCAGCGTGGGGTCGTTGACCAGGGCAATCGCCATGGGACAGCCCGCCGATTTCGCCCGTACCGCAACCAGCATGTTGGTCTTGTCGTCATCGGTCACCACAAGCACGGCATCGGCGCGGTCGATGTTCGCTTCCATCAGGATGTCGATATCCATGCCGTCGCCATTGAGCACGATGGTGCGCTGCAGCGTATCAGCGGCGCGTTCCGCGCATTGCCGGTCCAGCTCGATGATCTTGACACGCACCCGGTCGGTGCGCGTTTCCAGCGCATGAGCCACCGCAAGGCCCACGTTGCCCCCGCCGACAATCACGATCCTTTCCTGCTTTTTATTTGTTTTGCCAAATATTTCCAGCGTTCTGTTCACATCTTCAGTATGGCTGAAGACATAGATCTGATCTTCGGCGAACAGCTGATCTTCGGGGTCGGGCGCAAACAGGCGGTCCTCGCGACGGATACCCACGACAATGGCGCGCAGGGTCGAAAACAGGTCGGACAGCTGGCGCAAGGGCGTGTTGAGCACCGGGCATTCCTCGTCCAGCGCGATGCCCAGAAGCTGGGCCTTGCCCCCCATGAAACTTTCCGTGTCAAAGGCGGCAGGGGCTGCCAGCCGCTGCAGCGCCGCTTCGGCCACTTCGCGTTCGGGGCTGATCACCACATCGATGGGCAGATTCTTCGTGCTGAAAAGATCGCCGTAGATTGCATCCAGGTAGCTTTGCGCGCGCAGCCGGGCGATCTTGCGCGGCACCGAAAACACCGAATGGGCCACCTGACAGGTGACCATGTTCACCTCGTCGGAATGGGTTGCGGCAATGATCATGTCGGCATCGCGCGCGCCCGCCCGTTCCAGCACATCGGGGTAAGAGGCGAAACCGGCAACCCCCTGCACATCCAGGGTGTCGGTGGCGCGGCGCACCAGATCGGCATTGCTGTCGACCACCGTCACGTCGTTCCTTTCGCCCGACAGATGGCGTGCGATCTGCCAGCCGACCTGCCCTGCACCGCAGATGATCACCTTCATGCCGCATCCCTTTCAGGCCGTGACCCGTCCCATGGCAGAAGCGCCCTGCAGGGTCAATCTTGCGCGCTGTCAGTGATCAAGGGCCTCTTCCTCTTCATCCTCCAGATGGGCCACGCGGGCACCGGCCTTTGATGTTGTCACAACACCCAGCGACTTCAGCTTGCGGTGCAGCGCAGATCGCTCCATGCCGACAAAGCTGGCGGTCCGGCTGATGTTCCCGCCGAAGCGGTTGATCTGGGTCAGCAGATACTCGCGCTCGAACAACTCGCGCGCCTCGCGCAGCGGCAAGGCGGCCAGGGCACCGCCCAGCGCCATGCGACCGTCCGCTGCAACCGTCTCTTCCCGGCCCGGCAGTTCCCTCGCCTCGATCGCGCCATTGCTTTCGCCAAGAATCAGCACGCGTTCCATCACGTTGCGCAACTGGCGCACATTGCCGGGCCACTGCATGGTCTGCAACATGGCTTCGGCTTCCGGTGTCAGTTCGCGGGCCGGCAATCCCTGGGTGCGGTGAAACATCGACACGAAATGCCGGGCCAGTTCGGGAATATCCTCGCGGCGGTCCTCCAGCGCGGGGACGGCGATGGGCACGACGTTCAGACGGTCGTACAATTCTTGCCGGAACCTGCCCTGGACGATGTCTTGCTTCAGATCGCGCGTGGTCGAGGAGATGACGCGCAGGTCCACGCGGACCTTGTCGGTTCCGCCGGAGCGTGAAAACTGCTGTTCCACCAGAACGCGCAGGATCTTCGATTGCGTTCCCAGGGGCATTTCCGCCACCTCGTCGAAATAGACCACGCCGCCATGCGCCTGTTCCAGAAGCCCCTGCTCGATGCCGCGTTCGGCGCTTTCGCGGCCGAACAGAACCCCTTCCATGCGCTCGGGCTCGATCGTGGCGGAAGAGACAGAGACAAAGGGGGCCGCCGCCCGGTTGGACTGGGCATGAATGAAACGGGCTGCCAGTTCCTTGCCGCATCCGGCCGGTCCGGTCAGCATCACCCGGCCGTTTGATTTCGCCACCTTCTCAAGCTGGGTCTTCAACCCCTTAAAGGCCGTGGAATTTCCCAGCATTTCGGCCGCCGAGACTTCGCGGCGGCGCAGATCGCTGTTTTCCCGGCGCAGGCGTGACGTTTCCATCGCCCGCGACACCACCACCATCAGCTGATCGATGTTGAACGGCTTTTCGATGAAATCATAGGCCCCCTGCCGGATCGCAGCCACCGCAATCTCGATATTGCCATGCCCCGAGATGATCACCACCGGCACATCGGGGTTGGATCGTTTCACCGTCTTGAGAATGTCAATCCCGTCCATGCGGCTGTCCTTCAGCCAGATGTCCAGAATCATCAGTGCGGGCGCTTCGGCGTTGATTTCGGCCATGCAGCTGTCGGAATTGCCTGCAAGACGCACCGTATAGCCTTCGTCCCGCAGGATATCCCCGATCAGCTCGCGGATGTCGCGTTCATCGTCAACGATCAGAATACTGCTCATGTTCCCGTCCCTTTGGCCTTAGCGGGCCGCATTCCGTGCCCCGCGGTCCCGCGCCGGGCGCGGGCTGCGGGGCAGTCTGATTTCGGCCATTGCCCCCGCATGGGACTGGCCGTCGAACATTTCTGCATCCTGAAGCGTCAGGGTGCCACCATGTTCCTCGATGATCTTCTTGACGATGGGCAGACCCAGGCCGGTTCCCTTCGCACGCGTCGTCACATAAGGCTCGAACAGGCGCGCGCGGTCTTCGGGCAGGCCCACGCCATTGTCGGCAACCCGGATCGAGACGGCGTCAGGATCGACCCGAAGGGTGACCCTGATTTCGGGCACAAAGTTATCTGGCGCACCTTTTTCGTTCAAACTTTCAATAGCTTCCCCTGCGTTCTTTATCAGGTTTGTCAAGGCTTGGGATATCATCGTCGCATCCACCTCCAGCAGCACGGGTTCGTCGGGCAGATCGGCGCGAATCCGCACATCGGGCTGTCCGGATTCCTGCAGCACAACCGCGTCGCGCAGGATGGCGACCAGGTCTTCCTCGCGGCGGTCCGGCTCAGGCATGCGGGCAAACTTCGAAAACTCGTCGACGATCCGCCGCAGATCGTTGGTCTGCCGCACGATCACATCCGTATACTGGTCAAGATCGGCGGCAGCGGCATCCCCGACCAGCGGGCGGAACTTGCGCCTGATGCGTTCTGCCGACAGCTGGATCGGCGTCAGCGGGTTCTTGATCTCATGAGCGATGCGCCGCGCCACATCGCCCCAAGCCGCCATCCGCTGCGCGCTGACCAGATCGGTCACGTCATCAAAGGCAACGACATAGCCTTCGGGCGCACCCTGTTCGTTGCGCCGCACGGTCATGCGCACCAGCAGGCTTTCCAGCTTGCCGCGCCGCGACAGGCGCAATTCCTCCTGCACCGCCCCGCCGTCATTGTCACGCAGACGGGCGAACAGGGCGGAAAATTCGGGGACCGCCATTTCCAGCGACAGATCAGCGGTGACGGCAGAAAGCTCCAGCAGCCGGGTCGCTGCCGGGTTGATGAAATCCACCCGCCCGCCCGCATCCAGGCCGATGACGCCTGCGGTGACGTTTGACAGCACCGAATCAAACAGGCGGCGCCGGTTTTCCGTCTGCTTGTGGCCGTCCACAAGGGCTTCGCGCTGGCCCTTGAGCTGGCGCGTCATCTGGTTGAACAGCCGGCCCAGCATTGCAATTTCGTCATCGCCGTCTTCTTCGGGTACCTGCACGTCAAGATCGCCGCCACCCACGCGCTGCGCGGCCCCCGCAAGCCTGCCGACCGGGCGCGACAGCCTCTCTGCAAACCACAGTCCCAGCCAGACTGCCGCCAGAATGAGGATGATCGCAAACCCGAGGTACAGCAGGCCAAACTCGAACAGAAGCCGCCCGCGTTCGGATTCAAGCTGGTGATACAGCCGGACGGTTTCCCGCGTTTCATCCAGCAGACCAAGAAGCGAGCCGTCGACCGTCCGGGTAACCTGCAACAGCCGGTCTGCAAAGGCGTCCAGCCGGACAAGCGCGCGGAATTCGTTGTTCTTCCAGTCTTCGATGATGACGGTTTCACCCTGATTCGCTGCGGCAATCTGCTCGGCCGTCGGGGGCTCGAAATCGAAAAGGTAGGAATTGTCGCCCCGCGCCCTGATGCCGCCTTCTCCGTCAATCACATAGGCTTCGCGCGGCCCGCGCTGGATCTGGGCCTGGGCATTGGTCAGAAGCAGCCGCAGGTCCCCGTCCCCGATCATGATGTTGGCTTGCCGCTGCTGGTTCAGAAAGGTCGCAAGGGCTTGGGCATCCTGTGTCAGATCGCGCTGGTGTTCATTGCGGTAGGCCTCGGCCGCGCGCAGGGATGATCCGACCACCTCGCGGACCCGCTGCGAAAACCACCCCTCGAGGCCGACGTTCACCGTCAGCACGGCAAAGATCGCAACCAGAACCGTGGGCATCAGGGCAATCAGGGCAAAGACGCCGGTCAGGCGCAGATGCAGGCGCGAACCGGCAGATCGGGCGCGCCGGGCGGCAATCATCCGGGCAACCCGGGCCAGCACAAGCGTTGCCACCACAAGGATGTAGACAAGATCGGCCAGCAGCACCAGCCGAAGCGCCGGCGAGTTCGCCGTCTGGTTCAGTGGACCCAGCGTCAGGAAGGTGGCGATCGCCAGTGCAGGCCCCAGAACCACCAGTCCAAGCGTTGCCCAGGTCTGTACCCGGCGGCGCTTGCGCAACCGGTTCAGCCGCAGCCACGTGTTGCCTTGCGCCACACGTTCCAATGCCCCATGCCCTTTATTCGGGATCGCCGCGCGACCCACCCGCCATATCTTGTGGTTTCCGGTTGGCTGACGCCAGCCTGCCACTTTCCTGTGGCGGTTTTACATCAGCTTGCGGCGGCGAGTCACGCGAATATCAAGGTCGGTGATCTTCTTGCGCAGGGTATTGCGATTGATGCCCAGCAGGTCGGCGCATTTCGCCTGATTGCCGGCGGTTGCATCCAGCGCAATCTCGATCAGCGGAAGTTCCACCTCGCGCAGGATGCGCTGATAGACACCGGCCGGCGGCAGGGCACCGCCGTGCAGATCAAAATAGCGTTTCAGGTGTCTGGCGACACTGGCCGACAACTTTTCGCCTTCGCCGCCGCCCTTGAGGGGTTCCATCGCAGGCTGGTTGCCCAGCACGGCTTCCACCTCGGACCGGGTGATCTCGGCCTCGGACGAGGTGACCATCAGGCGGCGCAGCGTGTTTTCCAGCTGCCGCACATTGCCCGGCCAGGAATAGGCCCGCACCAGATCGCGGGCATCCGGCGCAAGGCGGCGCGGGCCGGCAAGGTCGCGCTCGCCCCTGGCCAGAAAGCAGTCGGCCAGAAGAGGAATGTCATCCACCCGTTCGCGCAGGGCCGGCACATGCAGCGTGACACCGCCCAGACGATAGAACAGGTCCCGCCGGAATGCCCCCGCATCCATCCGTGCCGACAGATCGGCCTGAGAGGTTGCCATGATGCGCGGGGCCTGGTCGCCCGGGATATCCAGCAGCCGCACGATCCGCGCCTGTGCGTCATCGTCATAATCGGCCACTTCATCGAACACCAGACTGCCGCCGCGCACCCGCGACAGCAGGGTCATCGGGCCGTCCACCCCGGCAAGGTCGCTGGCCTGGGCCACGACGAAGGGCAAGGTGCGCCGGTCGGAAAAATCGTGGATCGCCCGGGCGATCAGCGATTTTCCGGTCCCTGATTCGCCGGTGATCAGAACCGCAAGATCGGTGTTCATCACCCGTGCCACCAGACGGTACAGCGCCTGCATCGCCGGGGTGCGTCCCACCATCGGCAGGTCATCCGCCGCTTCGCGCGGCTCTGCCTTGCGGACCACGGCGCGCCGCTTTTGATCCAGCGCGCGGGCAGACCGCTTCATCAGATCGGGAAGATCGAAGGGTTTGGGCAGATAGTCATACGCCTCTGCCTCGGCGGCCTGGATGGCGGTCATGATGGTGTTCTGCGCCGAAATCACGATCACCGGCAGGCCCGGCCGCAGCCTGCCGATCCGCGGCAGGGCTTCCAGACCGTTGCCGTCGGGCATGATCACATCGGAGATGACCAGATCGCCCTTCCCCTCTTCGACCCAGCGCATCAGGGTCATCAGCGAGGATGTGGCATGCACCTTGCAGCCCGCGCGCGTCAGGGCCTGGGTCAGGACCGTGCGGATCGTGCGGTCATCATCCGCGACCAGAACTGTGCCGTCCATCTATCTGTTCTCCTGTCTTGCGGATTGGGCCTGGTCCTTCGACACCACGGGAAGCGACACCCTGAACACGGTGCGCCGTGGCACCGAATCGACGGCAATCCAGCCGCCATGGTCCGCGATGATCCTGGACACCAGCGCAAGGCCCAGCCCGGTGCCGTTTTCGCGCCCGCTGACGAAGGGCTCAAAAATGTCGTCCGCGATCCCGGCGGGAATGCCGGGGCCGTCATCGATCACCTCAACCTGCAACGGCACGGCCTTGCCGGGCCCGTCGCGGTGCCGGATCCGCAGCGACAGGTCGTAAAAGGTGCGCAGCCGGATGGTGCCGCCATGGCACCCCGCTGCCTCGGCGGCATTCTTGATCAGGTTCAGGAAGACCTGCATCAGCTGATCCGGATCGGCAAAGGTTGCGGGAAGCGACGGATCGTAATCCTCGACGATGGTCATGTTGGCGGCAAAACCGACGACGGCCGATTTGCGGGCGCGGTCCAGCGCATCATGGATGTTGACCGGGCGGCGGTCGGGCGGGCGCAGGTTGCCGAACTGTTCCACCTGTTCCAGCAGCTTCACGATCCGGCGCGTTTCCTCCACGATCAGATCGGTCAGCTCCCGGTCAGCGGCGCCAAGCCCCATCGACAAAAGCTGCGCCGCCCCGGCAATCCCGGCCAGCGGATTCTTGATTTCATGGGCCAGCATTTCGGCCATGCCGATGGCCGATCTGGCGGCCGTGGTCACGTTCATCGACCGTCCCAGACGGTCGGCGATTTCGCGCGGAGAGATCAGCAGCAGCACGATGTCGGGGGTGTCGTGCATCGGGGCAATCTGGATGTTGCACTGCACCGGCGGGCGTTCGCCGGTCGTGACATCGACATCGTTGATGAACAGCGCCGACTGATCGGCCCGTGCGCGCGCCAGGGCTTCGTCCATCGGGGCATCGATGTGCAAGCGGTCAAAGGCGGGCACGCCGGACAGGGACCTGGACGATGCGTTCAAAAAGGTCTCTGCCGCCGGGTTGACCGCAGCGATCTTTCCGGCCCGGTCGATCAGAAAGGCCGGAACCGGCAACGAGGCCCAGATGACGCCGGGGACAGGATGGGGCAGCCGGTCGTCTGTCATGCCGCCGCCCGATCCTGTTCGCCAAAGGCGGCACGCAGGGCGCGGATCACCTGCGCCGGGCTGTCCGCCGTCAGGACCGGGCCGCGCAGGGCCGACAGGCCCGCCTCCTGCAGGTACCAGCCCAGATGCTTGCGGGAGACCTTGACACCCAGGTCTTCGCCATAAAAGGCCAGCATCGCCTGATAGTGGCCGATCACCAGATCGGCCAGCGCATCGCCCTTTGGCACCACCGGCGCCGGCGTGCCGAACAGGGCGGCCGCGATCTGGGCCAGACGCCAGGGCGCCCCCTGTGCGCCGCGCCCGATCATGACGCCCGCCGCGCCGGAAAGCGCCAGCGCCCGCGCGGCACCGGGCGCATCGGTGATGTCGCCATTGGCGATAACGGGGATTTGCACTGCCCCGGTCACGGCACGGATCGCCGCCCAGTCGGCGGCACCGCCGTAGAACTGGCAGCGGGTGCGTCCGTGGATCGTCACCATCCTGACGCCTGCGGCTTCGGCGCGGCGCGCCAGGACCGGCGCGTTCCTGAGCCCGTCATCCCAGCCAAGCCGGGTCTTCAGGGTGACAGGCACCGAAACCGCGCCGACCACGGCATCGATCAGGGTCAGCGCATGGTCCAGGTCTTTCATCAGCGCCGATCCGGCATAGCCGTTCGTCACCTTCTTTGCCGGGCAGCCCATGTTGATGTCGATCACCCGCGCCCCCTGCCCTTGCAGGTATTTCGCGGCCTCTGCCATCCAGTACGGGTCGCGCCCGGCAATCTGCACCGAGGTTGCCGCCTGATCACAGCCAAGCCCGGCCCGGGCGCGCGCCAGCGGGCGGGCCTGAACCACCTCCTGGCTGGCCACCATCTCGCTGACCACCAGACCCGCGCCGAAGGACGCGACCAGCCTGCGGAACGGCAGATCGGTGATCCCGGCCAGCGGGGCCAGCAGCACCGGGGGGTCAATCAAGACCCCTGCAGTCCCGGATGCCAGCAGAATGGACAAATGCTCAATCCTTGTGCGATCCTGTGGAGCTACCCCGGGCCGCCCGCAAATACAACAACGGCGCAGACCCGGCGGGCTGGTCAGGCGCATATGCCTGTTTTTTGTGCAATCTGCCCGGACCCAACGCTGCATTGTCAGGCTTTCGTCGTTCCCGTAGAACAGATCACGGCAAGACGGAGGCACCATGACAGTCGCGGCCATCATCGTTGCGGCCGGGCGCGGCACGCGGGCGGGCGGCGCGGTTCCAAAGCAGTGGCAGCAGCTTGCAGGCAAACCCGTGGTCGCGCACAGCATCCTGGCCTTCGCCGGTATTGCAGACCTGGTGATCCTGGTGATTCACCCCGATGACAGGGCCTTTGCGGCACCCTTGGGCGTGCCGCTGGTCGAAGGCGGCGCGACGCGCGATGCCTCGGTGCGCAACGCGCTGGAATATCTGTCGGGAACCGGCATCACCCGCGTGCTGATCCATGACGGGGCGCGACCGCTGGTGTCGCGCGCGCTCATCGCGCGGCTGATCGCGGCCCTTGACCGGTCGGTCGCGGCGGCCCCCGCGGTGCCGGTCACTGATGCCCTGTGGCGCGGGCGTGACCTGCACGTGACCGGCACGCAGGACCGCACCGGGCTGTGGCGGGCGCAGACGCCACAGGCCTTTCACCATAACGCCATCCTGGCCGCCCACCGCGCCCATCCGGGCGGCGCCGCCGACGATGTGGAAGTCGCGCGCGCGGCAGGTCTTGACGTGGCGATCGTCGAGGGCGACGAGGATAACCTGAAGCTGACCTTTGCCGCCGATTTCGCAAGGGCCGAGCGCATCCTGAAGGGACGCGGCATGGACATACGTGTGGGCAACGGCTTTGACGTGCATGCCTTCGGGCCGGGCGATCATGTCTGGCTGTGCGGAACAAGGGTGCCCCATGGCAAGGGGCTGGTGGGGCATTCGGATGCGGATGTCGGCATGCATGCCCTGACCGATGCCATTTACGGGGCATTGGCAGAGGGTGATATCGGCCAGCATTTTCCGCCGTCCGACCCGCAGTGGAAGGGGGCGCAAAGCCATGTCTTCCTGCGCCACGCCGCCGCCCGCGCCTCCGCGCGCGGTTTTGCCGTTTCGCATGCCGATGTCACCCTGATCTGCGAGGCGCCGAAGATCGGGCCCCATGCGGCGGCGATGCGCCAGGCGCTGGCCGGAATTCTGGGGCTTGCCCCCGACAGGGTCAGCGTCAAGGCCACCACGTCAGAGCGGCTGGGATTCACCGGCCGTGAAGAGGGGATCGCAGCCCTGGCCACGGCCACGCTGGTGGCGGCATGACACGGCAGATCTGCATCGTCTTCGGCGCGGGCCTGCTGCGCCCGGCGCCGGGCACCTGGGGATCAGCCCTGGCCATCGGACTGGGCCTGGTGATCTTGCGTTATCTGGGCTTTCCGTTTCTGGTGCTGGCCACCGCCGCTGTCACCGCCCTGGGGTTCTGGGCCGTCAGCCGCGAACTGGCGGCAACCCCCGATGCCGACCCGTCCGAGATTGTCATCGACGAGGTGGCGGGCCAGTGGCTGACGCTGCTGTTTCCTGCCGCCGCCTTCTGGGCGCGCGGGTTCGAAGGCTGGCTGCCCTGGCCCGCGCCGGTTGCCGCCTTTCTGTTCTTCCGCCTTTTCGACATCTGGAAGCCCTGGCTGGTCGGGCGCGCGGATGCAAGGCCCGGCTGGCAGGGGGTCATGCTGGATGATCTCTGGGCGGGGGTGTTCGCAGGGGTCGCCACGCTGGCTGCGGCTGGCCTTGCCCACGGGCTGCTGATGTGACCGGGGCCGAGGCGCTTTTGGCCCTGGCACGCCGCAGGGGCGCGAAAATCGCCACCGCCGAAAGCTGCACCGGCGGGCTGATCGCCGGGGCCATCACCGACGTTGCCGGATCGTCCGACATTTTCGACCGGGGGTTTGTCACCTATTCCAACGCGGCCAAGTCCGACATGCTGGGGGTGCCCGCGGCCAGGCTGCGCCGCTTCGGCGCGGTGTCTGAAGAGGTGGCGCGGGACATGGCCGAAGGCGCCCTTGCGCGGTCTGCCGCAGACCTTGCGGTGGCTGTCACCGGGATTGCCGGGCCCGGCGGGTCAGACCACAAACCGGAAGGCCGGGTGTGCTTTGGTCTTGCCGCAAGGACCGCGGCAACGCGGACCGAAACGGTTGACTTCGGGCCCCTGGGACGCGCAGAGGTGCGCCGGGCCACGGTGGACCATGCGCTTGCGATGCTGCAGGGCGCTCTGCGCGGGGCCGACCCTGCGTGATCTGCGCCTTGTCACAGGGTCAACGGCCCATCAGCGCCCGGGCGATCGACCGGCGCATCTTTTGACGAAAGGCAAAGGTTTTGCTTGCGTGCGCTGAATTCGTGACTATTGCTTTGGGGGTGGTGAAGGCTGCGGTGGCTTGCAATCTGTCCGCGGGCGACGCTGTTTTTGGTGAGGATCAGGAGTGTAGGACCCATGCGCAGACTTGTGCATAGCAGACGTCGGACTGTGGTTACGCTGGGCGCAATAGCGCTGCTTGTTGGCGGATGTTCAGGATCGTCCACAGATCCCCGGGACGAATTCGCCGTCAGGCCGATTCCATCCTTTGCAGCGACCGATGCAGTTAGCCGGAAGTTGTTTGCAGAAGCATCCAGCATGGGTCCAACATTGAGTGCATCGCTTCCCACCACCGGAACGGCGAGGTACACGGGTGCTGCTTCTTGGGTGGACAGCAACACCTCCGAAGTGCTTCAGGACGGTGTTTTTCCGGGATATGAGACGTTTCTCATCAATAACCCGGATTATGTGTCGCGGGTTGAGATGACCGCCAATTTTGAAGGGGACTCGATTTCAGGTTCTATGGACAGTTTCCGCAACTCCAACAACCAGTCATTCCGGATTGGCATAACCTTCAGCGGTCAAATCGTTGAAAGCGGCAGTCGTACCGCTGCTTTCGTAGGCAACCTTACAGGAACCAACGAAATACAAAAGGCACCTGGCGAGTTTGAAACAAAGACCTTCAATGGCAGTGTGGCGGGAAACTTCCTTGGTGCCCGGGGTCAAACGGTTCTTGGTACTCTTAACGCCAGCAAGGGTTTTAGGGGCGAACAGTTTGGCGATGTTTTCGGGGTGTTCACGGCAGAACAGCCGTAAAGCTGATCACGGATAGCATGAAGGTCATGCACCTTGCCCGGCTTTTTTGCGCCATCTTTGTTGTCTTCTGTTCTGCGGGGCTATCGCTTGCCCAGACGACGGGTAACTATGCGCGGGACTGGCAGGGGTCGTTCTTTTCCGTTTCGCCGCGGCTGGTGTTCTATACTCTGATCCAACGGGCGGTGCCCGGAACCGAAGGTGCGGTAGCGGCTTTGGCACAGGGCTTTGGCTTTCTGCACCAGAAAGGCCAGGGCCTTCAACGCGCCTGGAACGCCACAAGCATTCAGCCGGTTCTGACCTACAGCCCCAATATCAATGGCGGGCTTGCCGGGGAAACATTCACCATCGGCGGGCTTGTCTTCAAGATCGATCCCGAATATCGCGCCGTCGCGGGGCCCGTTGTCGGTGGCGAGCTTTCACGGTCCGTCGGGTGGAGCGTCGGCAGCGGACAGACCTTGTCGGTTGCCGGAAATGCCTCCATCGTCTATTCCCCGGACCATGACATCAGCAGGACCAAGGCGAACGGTCAGGCCTGTTTCCGGTCTTACCTGCAAGAGTGGCGGTTCCTTGATCTTTGCGGCGGCGCATTCTATGAAAAGACCGATCTGAGCGAGGCAGACGGTTCTTTTGTCAGCGCGAACTTTGCGCGGCTCTTCTCAGCGCGGAACGGAACCGGGCTGGCCAACGCCTTGATCAACCGAGAATTCCAGCAGAATTACCAGAAGACATCCCTTTCGACCGGCGTCGAGCGTTACTTTGACGGACGCGGGGTCGTGACGGCCCGCGTCACCCTGGGCGAAGAGATCAAGGGCGAGAACACCCTGCTGTATGGCGGCTATCTGTCTTACGGGCAGCTTGTGCTTGGGGTTGGAACCAATATCGGCCTGTCCTATGAACGCGAAGGCGGCGACGTGTTTTTTGGACAGGACCGAAAGGACCATGTCATGACGCTGGACCTGACCGGCCAGATCAACCCCAGACTCAGCGCCACCTTTTCGGTTGAAAACCGCCAGTCCAACATCAGCCTGTTTGAAGGTGTGACCTTCAGGCTGGATCTGAACGTTCTCAGCCTGCAGTTCTGATCCGCTCAGCCGCCGTACAGCGCCGCCGCGCGCCGCTCGAACGCGCGGACAACGCGTTGCATCGCGTCGTTGAACACCACGCCGATAATCCCCTGCAGGATCGCGTTGCGAAACTCGAAATCCACAAAAAACTCCACCTCGCAGCCGCCTTCGGGCCGGTCGCGGAAGACCCAGAACGATTTCATCCTGCGGAAGGGTCCGTCCAGATATTCGGTATCTATTCGCTTCTTGCCCGGCCACAGCGTGACGCGGCTTGTGAATGTCTCGCGGAACACTTTGAAGGAAATCACCAGATCCGCCTCCATCACCTCGCCCTCGGGCACAGGGCGGCGGGCGGTGATCCGGGCGGCAGAATTCCAGGGCAGAAATTCGGGATAGCGGGCGACATCCGCCACCAGATCGTACATCTGCTGGGCGGTGTAGGGCAGCACCTTTGTCTCGTGATGTTTTGGCAAAGGCCCCCTCCCCGGGCGTGACTCGATGCTGGCTTTTCGTTAAACGGGCCGGGGAAATCAAGGGGCCGCCATGCCGCAACCCACCTACGTGATCGATGAGATGATCTCGGCCAAGTCGATTGCGGCCCGGGTCGAGACGCTGGCCCGCGACATTACCCTGCACTTCAGCGGTACCGACAAGCTGATCGTGGTCGGGCTGCTGCGCGGATCCTTCGTGTTCATCGCCGATCTGGTGCGCGAGATCGATCTTCCGGTCGAGGTCGATTTTCTGGAAGCCTCGTCCTATGGCGACGGCATGGAAAGCTCGCGCGAGGTGCGCATCCTCAAGGATCTGCGCGGCGAAATCGCGGGGCGCGATGTGCTGGTGGTTGAGGACATCGTCGATACCGGCTTCACGCTGGGCCATGTCGTGCGGCTGCTGCAAAGCCGCGAACCCAAACGGCTGGAGGTTTGCGCGCTTCTGGACAAGCCGACGCGGCGCGAGGTTGACATCCGCGCCACCTGGACCGGCTTTGTGATTCCGGACGAATTCGTTGTCGGCTACGGCATTGATTTTGCCCAGCGCAACCGGAACCTGCCCTTCATCGGCAAGGTCAGGTTCACCTGATCGCAAGGTGCCCCTTGCCCTCTGCCCGGCCCGTCGCCGAAGGTCCGCAGGATTTGCCCAAAGGGTTGTGATGACCCTGCCCGTGATACCGCCGCAGTCGAGGCAGGGGCAGCCAGGCGGCGGCATGGCGGCACGGGTCTTGCGCCGCCTGCCACAGGGCCTATCGTCACGCCCAAGGTCACAGCAGGCCCGCCATCGCCGGCGGGAGCAAACGAAAAGGGGCATCCATGCGTCGCATACTGTCGGGGCTGGGTCTGGTGGCGCTGCTGGGCCTTGGGGCCGCCTATGTCATCACCCGGCCGCAAAGCTCTGATCCTGCCACTCTTGCGGGCCTGACCGGCGATCCGATTCATGGCGAGATGGTGTTCTGGGCCGGGGGCTGCGCCTCCTGCCATGCGGCCCCGGGTGCCGAAGGCGAGGCGCGTCTTGTGCTGGCGGGGGGCCTGCGGCTTTCAACCGCGTTCGGCACCTTCATCGCGCCCAACATTTCCCCCCACACGGCGCAGGGGATCGGGGCCTGGACAGTCGAAGACCTTGACACCGCGATGCGCCACGGCACCTCGCCACAGGGGCGGCATTATTTTCCGGCCTTCCCCTATACCTCTTATGCCCATGCAACACCGCAGGACGTGGCAGACCTGCACGCCTTCCTGATGACCCTGCCCGCTTCGGACCGCGCCAGCGAACCTCATGAGATCGGCTTTCCCTTCAACCAGCGCCTGCTTCTGGGGGGATGGAAGCTGCTGAATGCGGGGACCGGATGGGTGGTGACCGGCGATCTGACGGCCGAGGAAACGCGCGGGCGCTACCTTGTCGAAGGGCTGGGGCATTGCAGCGAATGCCACACGCCGCGCGATGCCCTGGGGGGGCGGAACCTGTCGCACTGGCTGGCGGGCGGGCCGAACCCCGAAGGTCAGGGCAATATCCCCAACATCACCCCGGCGCATCTGTCCTGGACCGCGTCCGAAATCGCCGAATATCTGAAAAGCGGCTTCACGCCAGAGTACGATTTCGCTGGCGGATCAATGGCTGCGGTGGTGACCAACCTGTCGCACCTGCCCGATACGGACCGGCAGGCGATTGCGGCCTATCTGGCCCGCGTCCCGCCGCTTCCCTGAGGGCGGCACAGGGCGCAGCAGGCGCGCCTTGCCGGTGCCTTTCGCGGTTGACTCCCCATGGATTTCGCGCGCTTGCTGCGCAATCAAGGCAGATTGTTTTCCATGTCAGATCAGACCACCCCGGCCGCACCGGCGCATGACACCACGGTCCTGCCCATCATCGCAGCCGTTGCTCTGTGCCACCTGCTCAATGACCTGATGCAGTCGCTGATCCCAGCGATCTATCCGCTGCTGAAGGGGGAACTCGCGCTCAACTTCGGGCAGATCGGCCTTGTCACCTTCGTGTTTCAGGGCACGGCCTCGGTGCTGCAGCCCGTGGTCGGCCTTTACACCGACAGGCACCCCCTGCCCTTTTCCCTGGTGTTCGGCATGGGTCTGACGCTGTCGGGTCTGGTCGTGCTGGCACATGCGCACAGTTTTCCGATGCTGCTTGTCGCGGTGGCGCTGGTTGGCTGCGGCAGTTCCGTGTTTCACCCCGATTCCAGCCGCATCGCCCGCCTTGCCGCCGGGCGCAGGCCGGGCTTCGCCCAGTCCTTCTTTCAGGTCGGCGGCAATGCGGGATCGGCACTGGGGCCACTGCTTGCGGCCTTTATCGTGGTGCCGTTCGGCCAGATCAGCGTGCAATGGTTCGCCCTGGTCGCGCTGGCCGGAATGGCGGTGCTGTTCGGCGTGGGCCGCTGGTATGGATCCGAAGGCCGGGCACGCATGACCGCCGCGCGCAACCGCCCGCGCGGACCGGGCTTTCCCCGGCCGGTGGTGCGGCGCGCCCTGCTGGTGCTGATTGCGCTGACGTTTTCCAAATTCGTCTATATGGGCGCCTATTCCAGCTATTTCACCTTCTACCTGATCGAGCACTTCGGCCTGTCGGTGGCCGGGGCCCAGATCAGCCTGTTCATCTTCCTGGCCGCTGTCGCCGTTGGCACCATCATCGGCGGCCCCATCGGCGACCGGATCGGGCGCAAGCGGGTCATCTGGGTGTCGATCCTTGGCGTTGCCCCGATTGCCCTGCTGATTCCCCACGTCGGGCTGGCAGGCACGGTGGCGCTCAGCGCCCTGGCCGGACTGATCCTTGCCTCGGCCTTTCCGGCGATCATCGTCTTTGCCCAGGATCTGATGCCGGAAAAGGTCGGCATGGTGGCCGGGCTGTTCTTTGGCCTTGCCTTCGGCATGGGCGCGCTGGGGGCGGCGGCCATCGGCGTGATTGCGGACGCAACCTCGATCACCCATGTGTTCCGGTTGATCTCGGTCCTGCCGCTGATCGGAGTGCTTGCCATCTTCCTTCCCGATGTGAAGCATTAGGCGGCGCACCGGTTCGCCCACAGAGGTCAGATAGCGGCAAGCGCCATCCCGGGTCAGGCCCGCCCCAGTTTCGCCAGCCGCGCCGCCCGCAGCCGCGCGAAATCCTCTCCGGCGTGGTAAGAGGACCGTGTCAGGGGCGTGGCCGACACCATCAGGAACCCCTTGCCATAGGCCGCCGTCGCATAGCCCCTGAATTCGTCGGGCGTCACGAAACGGTCGATGCGGTGGTGCTTGGGCGTGGGTTGCAGATATTGCCCGATGGTCAGAAAATCGACATCCGCCGCGCGCATGTCATCCATCACCTGCAGAACCGACTGGCGGTCCTCGCCCAGGCCCACCATGATGCCTGACTTGGTGAACATCGCAGGATCAAGCTCTTTCACCCGCTGCAGCAGGCGCAGCGAATGGAAATAGCGCGCGCCGGGGCGCACCTCGGGGTAAAGGCCCGGCACGGTTTCCAGATTATGGTTGAACACATCGGGCCGCGCCGCGACCACCGTTTCCAGCGCGGCGGGCGCGCATTTCAGGAAATCAGGCACCAGAACCTCGATGGTCGTTCCCGGCGCGCGGTGGCGGATCGCGCGGATGGTCTGCGCGAAATGCGCAGCCCCGCCATCTTCCAGATCATCCCGGTCAACCGAGGTTACCACCACATGGTTCAACCCCAGTTCGGCCACCGCATGGGCGACCCGGCCCGGTTCAAACGCATCCAGCGCCTGCGGCCTGCCGGTGGCCACGTTGCAAAAGGTGCAGCCGCGCGTGCAGATCTCGCCCATGATCATCATGGTGGCGTGCCCCTGGCTCCAGCATTCGCCGACATTGGGGCAGCCCGCCTCTTCGCAGACCGTCACCAGCTTTTGCGCCCGGATGATGTCGCGCGTGGCCTTGTAGCCCTGGCTGACCGGGGCCTTGACCCGGATCCAGTCCGGTTTCTTCGGCTGCGCGGTATCGGCGCGATGCGCCTTTTCGGGATGGCGCTGTTCGGGCACAGAAAGATCACGCACTGCTTTTTTTCCCTGACGCACGCATGATGCACAGATATGCTTCCTGCTGCCACAAGGCAACCGGCGGCGCAAGGCAGCCGGGAACGACGAAGAAAACCGGTGCCATCACGAGGTGACCGGGCACCGACCAAGGAGGGAACATGTCAAAGAAATTGATTGCCGAGGCGCTGGGAACCATGATCCTTGTGCTGTTCGGCTGTGGTGCTGCGGTGATCGGGCAGAAGGTTATCGGTGCGGACGGCGTCATGGTCGGCATCGGCTATGCGGGCATCTCGCTTGCCTTCGGCCTGTCGATCGTGGCTGCGGCCTATGGTCTGGGCGCGATCTCGGGTGCGCATCTGAACCCGGCGGTGTCGCTGGGGATGGTGACGGCCGGCCGGATGGGCATCGGCGACTTTCTGGGCTATGCCGCAGCACAGATCGCCGGAGCGGTCATCGGCGCGGCGATCCTTTACGTCATTGCCAGCGGTGCCCCCGGCTGGGGCGGCGGGATGGGTACGAACGGCTGGGGCGAAGGCTATGGCGGCGGCTACAGCATGACCGCAGCGCTGGTCTTTGAATTCGTGATGACCTTCATCTTCGTCACCGTGATCCTGGGTGCGACCGGACCCGGCGCGGCTGCGGGATTTGCGGGCCTCGCGATCGGACTGACGCTGGCGGCGATCCATCTGGTCGGCATCCACGTGACCGGCGTGTCGGTAAACCCGGCCCGGTCGATCGGCCCGGCCCTGTTCGAGGGGGGGCGGGCCCTGTCGCAACTGTGGCTGTTCATTGTCGCCCCTCTGGCAGGCGGCGCGGTGGCGGGCCTTGTCTATGCCGCCGGTCTGACCCGCGCCCGGGACTGACCCATCCCGGTGTGACGCACCTTGGCGCGCGCCCTGCCGGCCGCGCGCCAAGGCATCTTGACCCTGATCAAGGCGGGCAGGCAACAGACCCTTTCAAAGGGATTGATGTCATGTTTTGCAGGCTGTCATGCCGATTCCCGATCTGATCCTTGCCCTTGCGGTGCTGCTGCTGACACCGGGGCCAACCAATACGCTGATGGCGATTGGCGGGGCCGAACGCGGGGTGCGGGGCGCTTCGGGGCTGATTGCGGTTGAAATCTGCGCCTATCTGTGTGTGGCGGTGCCTCTGGCGCTGGCCGGGTCTGCGGTTTTGGCCGCCGTGCCCGGCCTGTTGCCAGCGGTCACGGCGGCGGCGGCGGCCTGGGTGCTGTGGCTTGCGATCCGCATGTGGCGCAGCCCGCTTGCGGCGCAGGACGCTTCGGCCACGGTCACGCCCCGGCGCGTTTTTCTGACGACCCTGCTCAATCCCAAGGCGCTGGTCATCGGCCTTGTGCTGATGCCCGGACCTGACCTGCCCATGCGGATTGCCGTCTTTGCGGGGCTTGTCTGCGGTGCCGCCACCGCATGGATCGGTCTGGGTGCGCTGCTGGTGCGCCGCGGCGATGCGGCGGTGACCGGCCTGCCACCGCTGCTGCGCCGCAGTGCCGCGCTTTGGCTTGGGCTGCTGTCGGCGGCGCTGGCCTTGCGCGCCGTCCTTGCCTGAGGTGCCGGACTCAGCCGATCAGCGGCCCGGTCTTGCCATAGCGTTCTTCATAATGGCGTTTCAGCCGCTGCAGGGCGATGCGCAGCACGATCTTTCCCGATCGCGCCGACCAGCCCATCCGCCTTTCGGCGGCCTCGAGCCCTTCAAGATAGCAGCCGCAGCGCAGCACCATATCGCCCAGACCCGGACCAAGATCGGCCAGCGCTGCAGCCACGCGTTCCCGCGCGGCACGCGGACCATCCGATGGCCCGCCGTCAGGCCGGAAGCTGCCCCGATCCCCCCCGGTCAGGAAGCGGTCCCAGTTCTGGGCCACGCGCGGACCCATCTGCGCCAGTTCGAAATCCTCGCGCAGCCGTTCGGCGGCATCGACAAGGGCAGTCTCCAGAAAAGGCTTGCCATCCTTGTCGCGCCGCCGCCCCAGAACGGCAATCGGACTTTCGACCGCGCCGTAGCGCACGCGCGGCCCGGTTTCCTCTGCCTGCTGTCCGCCGGACAGATCGCCCGGCCGCGCTGCGAGCTGTTCGGCAAACCGGCGCAGCGCCGCACGCCCGGGGCCGGTCAGCTCATAGCTGGCAACGCGGCCCGGCTTGCGGCAGGAAATCCAGCCTTTCAGGGCAAAGACCTGCGCGACGGGGCGGTCCACCACCCCAAGATGCGCGGTCCGGCCATCGGGCAGCGCGCGCAGCACCGCCGCCTTTTCCATGTCCTGTGCAATTGCAAGCACCGCACCCGGTTCGGAAAGACGGCGCAGAATGCGGCGGGCCTCGCGGGCGATTGTGGCGTCATCCAGCATGATGTGGTCAGCACGGATCGGGGCGGTCATGGCGGGGTCACTCTCCTTCACTGGAACACGGCAGCGCCCGGCATGCGCTTTGCCAAGCGCCGCCAGAGCTTCGTCAATCAACGGGTCGTCGCGGCGGTTCTCGCAGCGGCGGACCTGGCGCAGCACCGTCGAGGCAGCACAGCCTTCGCGGCGCGCCAGCGACCGCAGGGAATGCCCGTCTTCGATGTGATCAAGATAAAGCCGCACCGCGTCCGGCAGCCAGGCCGGCAGGGATCCGACCGGCCCGATGTTTGAACCGACTTGCCCCGACTGGCCGGGGCCGGGGCGCATTGTGGCGGATGCAGGGGCTGACACAACCTTGGCACGCATTTCCTACCTGATTGTTAACGCTGGCCTTTTGCCGATAATTCTTTACAATTTCTAAAGCAATCCGTAACCCCGCGTGCGCCGCGCGCCAGATTGCGCAACGCCCGGTTGCGGCAGGGCAGAGTGGACCTTCCCCATCTGGAGGCCTCTCATGACGGAACTGCGCAGCCACATCGCCAGGTTACAGCGTCCCCGGCTTTTGATTCAGGCGGCACGCCTTGGTCTGCCGGATTACCGGCGCGACCGCGACTTGCGCCGCCTGATCGGCATGGGTGCCGCCCCGCCGCCGCCGATCTCGGTCGCCCGGCTTCTGGAGGCGGAAGATGAGGTCGAAGAGGTCCGCAAGACCGGGGCCACCGGGTACAATCCGGTCCGCCATGTCGATCTGCTGATTGCCCTGATGGCCGAGGCACGCCTGCTGCCGCGCGACCCGCTGCGCTGACCCCGCAACAGGAAAGGCGCCGCCGGCAGGACCGGCGGCGCGTTCGGCAGATGGGCGGGAAAGATCAGATGAAGGCGTCGGGGACCGAAGCCTTCTTGCGCGCCACATAGTCCTGCAGCGCCTCGGCCGTACCTTGGTCCAGGGCGGGCGGCTGGTAATCGCCCAGCATCCTGGCGACACGCTCTGCCGCCAGCGCTTCGGTGTCGCGCGCGCCTTCCTCGTCCCAGGTCTCGAACGGCTTGTAGTCGAACAGGTCCGACCGCCAGAAGGCACTTTTGAAGTTTGCCTGGGTGTGGCTGCAGCCCAGGTAATGACCGCCCGGCCCGACTTCGCGGATGGCGTCCATGCCCTGGCCGTTCTCATCCATGATGATGCCTTTGGCCAGATGGTGCAGCGTGCCAAGCTGATCGGCGTCCATGACGAACTTCTCGTAAGACGACACCAGGCCGCCTTCCAGCCAGCCGCAGGCATGCAGCATGAAGTTGACACCCGACAAGAGCGCCATGTTCAACGAATTGGCGCTTTCATAGGCCGCCTGCGCATCGGGAAGCTTCGATCCGCAGAAGGCCCCGCCCGAGCGGTAGGGCAGACCCAGCCGGCGCGCCAATTGACCCGCGCCATAGGTGATATGCGACGCCTCTGGCGTGCCAAAGGTCGGCGCGCCGGAATTCATGTCGATGCTGGTCACAAAGGCCCCGAAGATCACCGGGGCACCGGGCCGCACAAGCTGCGAATAGGCCACGCCGGCCAGAACTTCGGCCAGAACCTGGGTCAGCGTGCCCGCCACGGTCACGGGGGCCATGGCCCCGCCGACGATGAAGGGGCTGACGATCGCGGCCTGCCCGGCGCGGGCATAAACCTCCAGCGCGCCCATCATCGTCGAATCAAAGGTCAGCGGCGAATTGATGTTGATGAGCGAGGTCATCACCGTGTTTCGCGCAACAAAGTCCTGGCCGAACAGGATCTCGCACATCTCGATGGAATCCTGCGCCCGGACGGGTTCGGTCACCGATCCCATAAAGGGTTTGTCCGACAGTTCCATATGCGCCAGCAGCATGTCGAGGTGGCGCTTGTTCACCGGCACATCCGTGGGCTCGCACACCGTGCCGCCCGAATGGTGCAGCCATTTCGACATGTAGCCCAGCTTCACGAAATTGCGGAAATCGGCGATGGTGGCATAGCGCCGTCCGCCTTGGCGGTCGCGCACGAAGGGCGGTCCGTATACCGGGGCGAGGACAAGGTTGCGCCCGCCCACCTCGACCGACCGCGCCGGATTGCGCGCATGCTGGGTAAAGCTGGACGGGGCGGTGGCGCAGAGCCTGCGCGCAAGTCCGCGCGGAATATGAACCCGCTCTCCGGTCACCGTGGCCCCGGCGTCACGCCACAGACCAAGCGCCCGGGGGTTGTCAACAAAGTTGACGCCGATCTCTTCCAGCACGGTGTCGGCATTCCATTCGATGATCTGAAGGGCCTCTTCGTTCAGGATCTCGAAGTTCGGGATGTTGCGCCGGATATAGCCCGCCACGTCAAAGCTGATCGCCGTCCGCTCTGCCCGCCGTGCCGATCCGCCGCCACCCCGTGCCCGCCGCCCCGCCACTGCCGCATCGTTCATCAGGAACCCTCCGTGCCCGACCCTTCGGGAAGTGCGCCGGTTATGCCCGCAATCCCGGCCGTCCCGCCCTGCGGAATCGTCACCTGCGGGGCAAAACCGACATTGCGCCATGTCGCTTCCGGCCAGGCCGGTGGTGCACCACCCCCGCGCGCAGCCGCCCCGCCCGCGCCAGGGGAATCGCATTTGAAGATTTGAGGTAGCGCTTGGGTCTGAATTGGATTCTGCATGTGGTTCCTAAGGGAGGAACCCATGCCGTCATTGATCACGATCCTTCGCCAAGTTCCCGACCCTCGGACGGGGAATGCGCAGC
>JADCEF010000053.1 GCA_020250445.1 Rhodobacter sp. | reverse complement strand
CGATCCGATTGCCGAAGGGCTTAAGCCCGCAGGCAAGGGGCGCGCCACACACCTGACGCTGGCAATCCGGTCGCGCCTGCCTGGGCTGGCGCGTCTTCGCGCCTGCCAAGGGGCAGGCAGGCGCGACCGTCGGGGCAGTGCCCCGACTTGACGCGGGTCAAATCCGGCAAGAAAAGATGGCACAGCCCTGTGCAGACTGATTCAAGGATCCGTCATCATGCTCTAGCCCCGGTCACAGAGCCGCCGCAGCGCATCCGCCCGCCCGAACGCCTGGCGCGCCGCATCTCGCGCCTCAATCCACTCGGCCGTCTGGCGCGCAAGGGTCAGGTTGATCTCGGCCCGGCGCGCCTCGGCCCAGCGTTCGTACAGCAGGCCGGCCTGCGCCGCAACGGCCAGCGGAAGGTCGGTGCCGCCCGAAGGCTGCGATAGCCCCGCAAGGCGCGCCTTGCTTTCCTCGCACGCGGCCGCTGCCCGCGTCAGCGCGGCAAGCCTGTGATCCAGCATCAGGCGGCTGATCTCCACCAGCGGGCGCAGGGTTCGGGGGCTCACCGCGACACCTTCGCTTTCTTCCGCATGGCCTCGGCAAAGCGGATGGCAGCGGCGACGGCACGGTAATGCTCGGGGCGGATTTCCTGACCGATGTCCACGGTGGCGAACAGCGCGCGGGCCGTTGGCGGATCCCGGTGAATGGGAATTCCCGCCTCTGCCGCCTTTTCCCTGATGCGGGCGGCAACCGCATCAACCCCCTTGGCGACGCAGACCGGGGCGGTCCCCGCATCGCGGTCCCAGCGCAGGGCAACGGCATAGTGTTGCGGATTGACGACGATCACGTCGGATCGCGGCACGTCCAGCAGCATGCGGTTCGCCGCAATCTCTTCGCCGCGCTGGCGCCGCTGCGCCTTCATGTGCGGGTCGCCTTCGGATTGCTTGAATTCATCAATCAGGTCCTGGCGTGACATGCGGTTGCGGTGAATGAACTGCGCGCGTTGCCACAGCAGGTCAATCACCCCGATCACGGCCGAAATCAGCAGCACGAGGCAAAGGAAGGAAACGGACAGCTCCATCAGGCGCGCGGTGGACAGCGCAGGCGAAAGATCTGCCGCATGCACAATTTCCGGCAGGCGCGATGTCAGGAACATGCCAAGCACCACCGACACGATGGTCAGCTTGACCGTGCTCTTGGCAAATTCGAACAGCCCCTCGCGCCCGAATTTGTGGCCCAGGGTGGCCAGCGGGTTCAGCCGTGACAGCTTCGGCTCCAGTTTCTGTGGGGCAAACGTCAGCGCGTTCTGTGCCAGAACCGCAAGCACGGCTGCACCGGCCGGCAGCAGAACGAAGGGTGCCATTGCCCAGGCGGTGTCGGCGATCAGGGCGGCCAGCGGGGCCGCGCCGTTCCGGGTCATCGCGGTACTCAGCCGATCGGCCTGGTCCAGAACCGAGGCACCGATCTGCGCCACCTCCTTCACCGCATCAGGCCCGGCCGAAACACAGGCAAGCAGGAAGCCCCCATAGGTCGCCGCAGTGATCATGTCCTGCGACTGCGGTACCTCGCCGCGCTCGCGCGCGTCGGACAGCCGTTTTGGCGTGGGGTCGTGGATCTTCTCGCCACTGTCCTCGTCCTCTGACATCAGGGCACCGCGAAAGGTGCTGCAAAAAATCCGTTCAGCGCGGCCAGCCAGACAGCCAGTGCCAGCGGCGTGCTCAGCGCCAGCAGCACAAGCCCGCCCGCCGTCAGCGCCGGTGCCCCGACAAAGGCCACCATCAACTGCGGCATCGCCCGGTTGATGACACCCAGCGCCAGGTTGTACAGGAAGGACGCAATCACGAAAGGTGCGGCCAGTGTAAAGCCTGTCGCAAACGCGCGGGTGACCTGCGCAAGGCCCCAGTCCGCCATGTCAGCGGCGTCGGGCAGCCTGCCCACCGGCAGGATGTCATAGCTCAGGATGAAGTATTCGGCACAGCTCACGTGCAGATCAGCAGCCATGGCAAGGGCCAGCCCCGAAATGGTCAGCAGATGGCCGATGGCAGGCTGCGGCTCGGCCCCGGCACCGGCAAGAAGCTGGGCCAGCGACGTGGCCTGGGCCGCGATGGCCCCGGCAATCTGCAGGGCATGGACAAAAAGGCGCAAGGCCGCGCCCAGCGCCAGGCCTGCGGCCGTTTCTGTCAGGAACACCGCCCAGAACCCCTGATCCATCGGCGGAACATCGGCAGCGACGGCGGGAGAGATGACGGCGGTGAAGGCCAGCGCCAGCACCAGCCGGATGCGCTGGGGCACCACAAGCTCTCCGAAAGCGGGCAAAAGCGCCATGGCGGCCCCGACGCGCAGCAGCACGACAAAGCCTGTCCACAGCAGGGTTTCCCCGATGCCCGCAAGCTGGGCAAGCGTTCCGATCATCTCTGTCATGGTACGACCAGACCGACCATGGCGGGCCGCGCCTCCATCCCGATTTCCTCGTAAGACAGGACCGGGGCGGTCAGCCCCTTGGCCAGCAACACGGTGCGCAGGAAGCGCCGCCGCAGGGTCGATGTGACAAAGGCGGGCTGAACCCCCATTTCCGTGGCGCGGGCCAGTTTCTCGGACATGGCATTGGCCAGCCGGTTGAACTGCTCGGGGGGCAGGGCCACATCCCGCAGGCCCCGCTCGCCTTCGATCTGGTATTGCCCGAAGGTGCGTTCCCATTCCGGTGCAAGCTGGATCAGCGGAATGGTGCCATCCGCCCGCTTCAGCTCTGCCACCATCTGAAAGCCAAGCCGGTGGCGGACATGTTCGCAGACGGCCTCCGGCGTGACCAGGGCCCTTGCTTCGGCCACCGCTTCCAGGATCAGGGGCAGGTTGCGGATCGACACGCGTTCGTCCAGCAAAAGCCGCATCACCGCCAGCAGAAGATCAACCGGCACCTTTTCCGGCACCAATTCGTCCAGCAGCCGCCGGTTTGCCTCGGCGCGGGCCGTGTCGGACAGGTTGACAAATTCATCCAGCAGCCGACGCAATCCGCGCAGGGAAAGCAGGCGGGCCATGTTGGCCTTCAGCACTTCCAGAAGATGGGTTGCCAGAACCTCGGCCGGGGTCACCACGGTCAGGCCGGACAGTGCTGCATCTTCCTGCCGGTCGGGCGGAATCCATCGCGCCGGCGCGCCATAGACCGGCTCGCGCACGTCCTGGCCTTCGGGGGCGTCGATGCCTTCGGACAGAAGCACCAGCACGCGGTCAGGGACCAGCAGGTCGCGCACCCGTTCGACGCCCTGCAGGCGGATGCGGTAGCAGCCCGGCGGCAGCATCGGATCATCCGTCAGCCGGATTTCGGGCAGGATCAGACCGAAGGCGGTCGCGACATGCGTGCGCATGTTGGTGATGCGCGCATCCAGGCCCGTTGCCGGATCCAGCACCATCGCGACCAGAGTGGGCGAGAATTCCACATGGATCTCATCGAAATCCAGCACATCGCCCAGGGGCCTGCGCCGGGGCGGGGCCTCTGGCGGCATGTCTTCCGGCGGCGGGGCGGCACCGCGCATATGGGCCAGTACCGCCAGCGCGCCCAGGGCTGTCGCACCCAGCATGAAGGGGACGAAGGGCATTCCCGGCACAAGGGCGAACAGCGCCATAAGCACCGCAACCGTGCCCAGCGCCCCCGGATACCGGCCCAGCTGGCGGAAGAAGGCAAGATCGGCCGCCCCTTTCGCCCCGCCGCGCGTCAGCAGAAGGGCGGTCGCCACGGAAATGATCACGGCGGGTATCTGGCTGACCAGCCCGTCACCCACGGTCAGGATCGCATAGGTTTCAAAGGCCGTGCCTGTGGGCATGTCATGCACGAAGATGCCCATGATCAGGCCCATCACGATGTTCAGCGCGGTGATCAGCAGGCCCGCAACCGCATCGCCCTTGACGAATTTCGACGCCCCGTCGAGCGAGCCGAAGAAGTTCGTCTCGGCCAGTTCCTGTTCGCGCCGCGCCTTGGCCTCGGCATGATTGATCGCGCCTGCGGACATGTCGCTGTCGATGGCAAGCTGGCGGCCCGGCATGCCATCCAGTGCAAAGCGCGCGCCGACCTCGGCCATGCGGCCTGCGCCCTTGGTGATGACGATGAAGTTCACGATCATCAGCACGCAGAAAATCACCACGCCCAGCAGCAGGCTGCCGTCCATGATGAAGTTGGCGAAGCCTTCGATCACATGCCCGGCGGCATCGGTGCCGGTATGGCCCTGCCCGATGATCAGCTTGGTTGACGAGACGTTCAGCGAAAGGCGCAGCAGCAGGCTGGCCAGCAAAATGGTCGGAAAGGCAGAAAAATCCAGCGGCCGTTCGATGAACAGCGCCACCGTCAGCATCAGGATCGCCAGCGCAAAGGACAGGGCAAGCCCGATGTCCAGCATCCAGGCCGGCACCGGCAGCACCATCATGGCGATCACCGCCATCAGCGCCAGCGCCAGCAGGATGGTGGGCTGGAACACCTCTCGCATGGTCACGGCAGGAAAGATCACGGCGCGGCTCCGATCAGGGCGAACCCGCCCTCGACCTGCGGCACCAGCGACCCGAGGCTGCCCGTGGCACCGGCCTGCAACAGCGGAAAGCGGTTTTCGCGCGTCGCACCGGCCAGCAGCGGCATCTGCCCCCCTGTGTCCAGCCCGTCATGCAGCCGATTGAAGCGGGCACGGTAGCGGTCGGCATATTCCGGCGTGCGCGAATGATAGGCGGCGGCGGCATCCGGCCAGCTTCCGGTTTCAGCGAAAAGTTCCATCAGGAATTGCGCCGCGTAAAGTGCATTTTCCTTGGGGTCGAACATGGCGGCCACGTCGGGAAAGGCCCCGGCGTGCCAGCGGTGGTTGATCTGAAAACAGCCGATGTCGAAATTCGTGCCGCCCTCGGCCTGATACGCGGCCACGGCGCGGCGGGCTTCGCTGCTGCTGTCGTACCAGGTGCCGTCGCCGCCGAAATTCACCGTCCAGGGCCAGGGGCGCTGATGCCCCCCCCAGGTGCGGCCACTTTCCGCCAGGGCGATGGCCTGCAGAACGGACAGCGGCACGCCCGTCTGTTCAGCGGCCAGCACCGTGGCGCGTTCGCACAGGGCAGCCGGGTCGGTCGCGCCCTGCGCCATCGCACCGCAAAGACCGCAGACGGCGGCCAGGGCGCCCGCAATCCGCAAACGGTGCCAGAAATGCGCATGACTCATGGGTTTCACCCTGTTCGGCCCTGAAGGCGTTCGGCGGGGCCAGGCTGGCGGAAATGTCTTTCGATTTGGTAAGCTGGTCAGGGTTGCGGCTGCTCGGGCGCAGGCGTTGCGTCCAGCAGCGACAGGATGGCGTCGCGGGTCTTTGCGCTGTCTTCCAGCAGGGCGCGTCCCTGCGCCAGGGGGGCGTTTCCGTCCGGCGGCAGGACCGGCCGATCAGGGGAAAGCTGCTGCAGCGCCGCGCGCACGGCGTCACTGCCCATGGTGGCGCTGGCCGCCCAGTCTTGCGCACGCCACAGGGCTGCCGCCTCTGCCGCCGGATCGCCCGCTTCGGCAAAGGCGCGCGCCGCTGCGGCCTGGTCGCCCAGTTTTTCCAGCGCTTCTGCCCGCAGCCGGCTGATTTCCGGGCCATCCAGGCCCGCTATTCCGCGCAGCGCCGTTCGGGCGTCTCCGCGCCGCAGTTCGGCCCGTGCCAGGCTTTCTGCGATTGGCGCATCGGTTGTATCGGGCAGCCAGCGCAGGGCCTCATCGGCGAATCCAAGGCCAAGCAGACGGTCAGCGATGCTTTTGCGCAGGGCGTTGTCCAAGGGGGGCACCGGGCTGTCCTGGGGCAGAACCGCATGGGTCAGAAGCGCGGAATCCTGCCCCTTTCCGGCCAGCATCGCCCAAAGCTCTTGCACATCGGCTGCGTCGGCCCGGGGACTCCGGCTGAATGCCGCGTCGTAATCGCCGGCCGAGGCCAGGGCCAGCATTTCAGCCCGGACGAGCGGTGCTTCCAGTTCCGTGCCCTGGCTTTCATGCATGTGCGCGCCCAATTCCACGATGGTCGCCTTGTCCACGGACTGCCCCATCTCAAGCTGCGTATCCACAAGGTCAAGCAGGGCAAGGGGCGCGGTCGGGCCACCGGACTTGTGCAAGGAGCCCAGTCTTTCCGCCGCATCCTGCAGGTTGCCGCGTTCGCGGTCGAGCTGGGCCTGCAGGATTTCGGCGGCGGGGCCAACCGCACCGGGCGCGCGCCAGATGGCATCCCGAATCATCTGCGCCGTGGAGATATCGCCGATAGAGAGCATCTTTTCGGCCAGGGGCGCCCCAAGATGTCGGCGCAGGTGCAAGGGAAGCGACGAAAAGGCCAGGGCCACGCTTTTGGCATCGGGGCCTTGACCCGGTTTCAGGATGGGCTCGGCCAGTGTTGCCCACAGCGCGACAGGGCCGGTGCAGTCAATCTGACCTGCAAAGGGGCTTCCCGGCGGGGCCGCCTGATCATCCAGAATATGTGCCATTGCGGTCCACAGGGGTGCCTCGGGAAAGTCGGTGCCAAAGCTGTCCAGAACATTCCGCGCTTCCACGCCGAATCCGAAGAACAGGTTCAGCCGGACAAGACGCGCCAGCGCCTCGGGGTCCGGGCGGTCGAATTCCCCGACAAGGTTGTTCCGCGCCTCGGTCATCTGCACCACAAAGGGGCGGTCATCGCCCCAGGTTGCTATGTCCAGATCAGACTCCGGCAGGCACGCGCCGCCGTCCGGTGTCAGGGCGGGGTCCCCGGTGTTGATGGGGGTTGCCTCAATTCCCGGAATGCCTTCGATGGCCATATGTGCCGTAGCCTCGGTGTCGGGCCCGATCATCTGCTGTCCGGGCCGGTTCGCAGGAAATGACGGATCGTCCACATCGACGACACCGGCTGTCGCTGCGCGCCCGAGTTCCTGCAAAAGCTCAAGGCGCAGGCCCTGCATGCCGGGGGGCGGTGTTTCTTCCCGGCTCAGGCCGAAGGGCACGGCAGGTGCCGAATTCTGCACCTGCGGCACCATCCCCGGCGCGAACGGGGCCGGGGCCGCTTCGGTGGTTGCGCCGTCGTCCGGCGTTGCCTGCCGCAGGGCGGGGAGGCTGGTCGCAGGCAGGACTGCACCGTCGCCCGGCAGGTCCGGGCGATCGGGTGCCGGGAGTGGGCGCAGGGGGGGAACGATCTGGGCGGTCAGCATGGGCTGGGGGCGACCGTCCAGACCAAGCTCGAACGGCGAGCCGCCCTCGGGCGGGCCGTCGCGCAGGTCGATCACGATGATATCCGACCGGAAGGCAAAGGGAACGGCATGACAGGCACAGGCGACGCCGATCTGCAGGTTGCCTGTCTCAGGATCGGCCCAGACCGATGAAAGCCGGTCCTTGGTGATCACGCGGTAGACATTTGTCAGATCGTAGGGCACCACCCCCCCCGCCAGCCGAAGCTCGTAGCCGCCCGGTGTGCGGCCAAGCTGCCAGTCGGCCCTGGCAGGAAGATCGACAACCAGCCGGGTAAATCCGGGGTGATCCCCCGCCTTCACGCGTGCCGTCTGCGCAGACGCAAAGCCGGGGATGGCAAGGGCTGCAAGGATAAGCAAGGCCTTCATGCGGCTTCTTTCTTCAGGGCGCGCAGGGCCTCTTCCAGATCGCCGAAACTGGGGCGGACATCATGGGGCGTGTTCTGACGCCCGACCTCGATGCAGATATTGGCGGGGTGGTTGTGCAGGTTGGCCACAAGAACCTCACGGATCAGCTGATAGAAATGCGCATCCGCCTCGACCACGCTTTTCACCCGCACCGCAAAGGGTCCAACCAGGCCATAGGCCAGGAACACACCCAGAAAGGTGCCGACAAGCGCCCCCCCGATCATCTTTCCCAGGATCTCGGGGGGCTGGTCGATCGATCCCATGGTCTTGATCACGCCCAGAACGGCGGCCACGATGCCAAGGGCGGGCAATCCGTCGGCCACGGTCTGCAGGGCATGGCTGGAATGCAGGGCGTGATGCATCTGCGTTTCCATGCGCTTGTCCAGAACCTCTTCCACCTGATGCGGATCGTCATAGTTCATCGAAGCGGCGCGCAGCGTATCGCAGATCAGATCGACGGCATCATGATCGGCCTGGATGCGCGGGTAGCGTCCGAAGACCGAAGAGCTTTCGGGTTGCTCGATATGTTCTTCCAGTGCCACGGGGTTGGACTTTGCGATCCGGATCAGTTCGAAAAGAAGGCACAGCAGATCGCGGTAGTCGGACGTCTGCCAGCGCGGTCCCTTGAAGACCTTGCCCACGTCCCGCAGCGTTCCCTTGATCGAGGCCGTGTCATTGGACAGAAGAAAGGCCCCAGCGGCGGCACCGCCGATCATGATCATCTCGAAGGGCAGGGATTTGAGGATGATGCCCAGCTTGCCGCCGGCCAGCATGTAGCCGCCGAAGACCATGATGAAGATCACCAGGATTCCGATTGCGCCGATCATGCCCCACTCCTGCTGCGTGTCGGCACGCTGCCAGACCCCGGTTAAGAAACCGTCTCACTCACTCTGTCGGGGCGCCGGCGTTGCGGCTGGCCAGCAGAATGGTCACGGCATAGGCCTTGTTGGCGGACATCCCGCCCAGGATGGCGGCCGCTGCATCGGGTTTCATCCGGCCCAGGAAACCGGCCGCAAATTCCGGTGCCATCTGCTCGAACAGGGGGGCGGCATCCTTTGGCTTCATCGCCTCATAGACAGTGGTCAGTCTGGCCAGATCCGATTCGGCGGCTCCGTCGGCCATGGTCAGGGTCGCGGACAGCTTTGCTTCGGTTTCGGTCAGCGCGACGAGCCGCGCCTCGATGGCCTGCTCGGCCAGGGCAAGGGCGGAAAGCCGGTCATTCAGGGCGCTTTCCTGCGCTGCCACGCGCTGTTCGCGCTTGGTCAAGGCCTCTGCCAGGGCCACGGGGGGCTCCGGACAGACAAGTGGCTCGGATGATGTTGCAGGCGCGTTGGCAACGGCCTCGTTCACGCCAAGCCCGAGACGGATCGCGCCAGAGGCCACAAAGGTCAGCATCAGCAGACCCAGAACGCCCCGGCCCGGCTGCCTGCGCGTCCGCCTCATTCCGCAGCCTCGACCGAACGTTCCGTGCGCCGGCGGACAAAGCGAAGCCGCTCGTCACGTTCGACCCGCTGGGGTTTCGGATCCGGCAGGTCGTGCATCGACGCCATCAGCAGTTCCATCCGGGCCGCGGCCTGTTCGGCCCGGGCCGTCAGCGCTTCCAGAGAGGTGGCCGAGGCCGAGGCCGACCCCCGGGCCTTTTCCAGCGCGCGCGTCATGTCATCGACCTGCGCGGACAGGACGGCAATCGCCCCGCCCATTCCGTTTTCCAGCGTGGTGAACCGCTTCAGCCGCCCGGCAAGGATGTAACAATAGGCCGCCGCCCCGAATGCACCGACGGCAAGCAGGATATCCGCAATCAAGGTCATTTCACCCCTTCCCTCAGTTCATGACGAATTCTGTCACCAGCAGATCGCGCACCCGGCCTTCGCCGGTCACGATCTGGATACGGCGGAGCATTTGCGCGCGCAGGCGCACCAGCGCTGCGGGGTCTTCCAGTTCTGCCGGGTCAACCGCACGCAGATATCCGTTCAGCACATCAAGGATGCGCGGCTTCAGCATCGCCACCTCCTCGGCGTAAGCCGAGGGTACCTCCACCTGGGCCGTGAACCGAAGGAACCGCCCTTCGCCCGCAGACCCCAGTGACAGCACCATCTGTTCGATCGGCACAAAGGCGATGTCGGGCAGGGCCCCCGCTTCGGCCTTTGCCGCGTCATGCGTCGCGCCGCCGCCAAGCAGCAGACCGGAATAGGTTGCATAGAACGCACCACCCCCCAGAAGAAGGGCGGCAACGGCCCCGAAGATCAGCGGTTTCTTCGACCGCGTCTTCGGTTCCTGGTCCGGCGTCACATTGGCATCGGCCATTCGGGCTCTCCTGCGTTGTGCGACCCGATATAGGCAAAAGGTCATAACCGATTCTTAAGTCCGATCCGCCAAAGGTGGGCCGCACCGGGCAGAAGCCCCCTGGTTGGAGAATCCTGTGCAGAACCTCGTGTCGGTCTGGTCCACGCTTGATCTTCGCCGCCGTGTCGTGATCGTCCTGGCCACTGTGGCCATGTTCGCGGCGGTGATCGGCGTATCCCGCATGGCGACGGCACCGCAGATGTCTTTGTTGTATTCGGGCCTTGATCCCGCTGCAGCGGGCGAGGTTGTGGCCGCCCTGGAACAGCGCGGTGCCCCCTATGAGGTGCGCGGCGGCGCGATCTATGTCGACGGCGGGTTGCGCGATGAGCTGCGCCTGACCCTGGCTTCGGAAGGCCTGCCTGCGGCAGGTGCCGCAGGGTACGAGCTGCTTGATTCGCTGTCCGGCTTCGGCACCACATCGCAGATGTTCGACGCCGCCTACTGGCGCGCCAAGGAAGGCGAACTGGCCCGCACGATCCTTGCCCTGCCACAGATCAAGGCGGCGCGCGTGCACATCTCGCGCAGTGACGCGCAGCCCTTCCGCCAGCCTGAACGCCAGACGGCCAGCGTCACCGTCACGACCGCGGCAGGCACCCTTCCTGTGGCGCAGGCCAAGGCGCTGAAACACCTTGTTGCGTCCGCCGTGGCCGGAATGTCCCCCGACGACGTATCGGTTATCGATAGCGCCGGGGGGCTGATCGATGACGCGTCCGATGACGATCCTGCCATCGCCGGTCACGACCGCGCGGCAGAGATGAAGCGGAATGTCGAACGCCTGCTGGAAGCCCGCGTCGGGCCGGGCAATGCGGTTGTCGAAGTGGCCGTCGATGTCGTGACCGAACGCGAGTCGATCACCGAACGGCGGATCGATCCGGAAGGCCGCGTTGCCATCTCGACCGACACCGAAGAGAAATCGGAAAACTCCACAACGCCGGGCGGCGATGTGACGGTTGCCTCCAACCTGCCCGAAGGCGATGTCGGCAATGGCGCAAACGGCCAGAGCAGCGCCGCCGAAACGCGCGAGCGGGTGAACTTCGAGGTTTCGGAAACCCAAAGGGAAGTTCTGCGCAGCCCCGGGGCCGTGCGCAAGCTGAGCGTGGCCGTGCTTGTCAACACCCTGACCGTCACGGCCGATGACGGCACCACAACCTCGGAACCGCGCCCGCAGGAAGAACTTGATGTCTTACGCGATCTTGTTGCCTCGGCCGTCGGCCTTGACGAGGCGCGGGGCGATACGCTGACGCTGCGGTCGCTTGCCTTCGAGCCGCTGCCTCAGGACGGCACACTCGTTGAAGCGGGCATGCTGGATGGGCTTGACCTGATGTCGCTGATCCGTCTTGCGGTGCTTGCGCTGGTCGCACTGGTGATCGGATTGTTCGTTCTGCGCCCGATGCTGACGGCCAAACGCGGCGCGGCAGACCTTCCGCCGGCGGCCCCGCCGCTGTCGCTGCCGGATATGAACGGGCTGGAACCCCTGCCGGACCTGCCGCGTTTCCTGGACGGGGAAATCGACATGGGCGGCGATCTGCCGTCGATGCAGGTGATCTCGCACGCAGAGTCCGACGCCCTGCAGGCGGATCCGGTGGCGCGGCTGCGCCAGCTGATCGAAGCCCGGCAGGCCGAGTCCGTCGAAATCCTGCGCGGCTGGATGGACGAGCGCGAGGAGAAGGCCTGATGCCGCCGCTGAAACTGGAAGTGTTCAAGCTTGACCATCCCGGCGGGGCCGCCGAATCGGCCGAGGCCGCCGCACAGGAAGAGATGCGTCTTGCCGCCTATGATCAGGGTTATGGTGCGGGCTGGGATGACTGCACGGCGGCACAGGCCGACGAGCAGCACCGTCTGCAGGCAGAACTGGCCCGCAACCTGCAGGCACTGTCCTTTACCTATCACGAGGCGCGCGGCCACCTGATCCGCGCCATTGCCCCCCTGCTGGAAGAGATGTGCACCCGCCTTCTGCCGGATCTTGCCCGCGAGGCCATAGCGCCGGTGGTTCTTGATGCCCTGATGCCGCTGACCGAAGAACTGGCCGACGCACCCGTCTGCATTGTCATCAACCCTGCAGCGCGCCCAGCCGCCGAGGTGTTGCTGGGCAAGGCCACCGGTCTGCCGGTGACGCTGCTGGACGAACCGACGCTTGGCGAAGGTCAGGCCTATCTCCGGCTGGGTGAAACCGAAACGCGCGTGGACCTTGACCGGGCCATCGCACAGATCGTCGCCGCCGTGCGCGGTTTCTTCGACCTCACTGAAAAGGACCGCAAACATGGATGACCCAATCGAACCCACCCCCTTCGCGCAGGTCCCCATCGAGATCATGATCTCGGTCGGCAAGGCGCGCCCGCAGATCCGCGATCTGCTGCGCCTGCAGCGGGATGCCGTTCTGGCGCTGGATCGCCGTGTCGATGATCCGGTCGAGCTTTACGTCGGCGACCGTCTGATTGCCCGGGGCGAACTGCAGGAACTGGACGGCGACCAGGCCGGCCAGCTTGCCGTCCGCCTGACCGAAGTGGCCAATCTGCGCGGCGGGCTTTGATGCGCGCAATTGCGCTTGCCGTGCTGGTGGCCGTGCTTGCCGGCCCGGCAGCGGCACAGGATATTGCGGTGAATTTCGGTGGCGATGCCAATCTGGCGACGCGCAGCATTCAGCTGATCGCGCTGATCACCCTTCTCAGCCTGGTTCCGGGGCTGGCGGTCATGGTCACCTGTTTTCCCTTCATCGTCACCGTGCTGTCCATTCTGCGTCAGGCGATCGGGTTGCAGCAGTCCCCCCCGAACATGCTGATCGTCACTTTGGCCCTGTTTCTGACCTGGTACGTCATGGACCCGGTGTTCACCGAGGCCTGGGTCAACGGGCTGCAGCCGTTCACAACCGGCGAGAGGGATCTGCAGGCGGCCCTGCCCGCCACGGTCGCCCCGTTCCGGGTCTTCATGGCGGCCCGGCTGGACCCCGATACCTTCACCGCACTTCAGGCGCTGCGTCCGGGTCCGGCACCCGGCGCGATGGTGGATGCGCCGCTGTCGATTCTGGTGCCGTCCTTTCTGCTCAGCGAAATACAGCGGGCGTTCGAGATCGGGTTCCTGATCTTCCTGCCCTTTCTCATCATCGATCTGGTCGTCGCCGCCGTGCTGATGTCGATGGGCATGATGATGGTGCCGCCGGCAATCGTCTCGATGCCGTTCAAGCTTGCCTTCTTCGTCGTGGCAGATGGCTGGAGCCTGATTTCCGGGGCGCTTGTCAGAAGCTATCTCTGACAAGCTTCCGGAAAAGCGACACCCGCATGAACCGCCGGCCGGAAAACAGAAAACTCTTCCGCCTGCGCGCCTTGCGCGCGCCCGGCGCGGTCTGGCCGGGGCAATCGCCCCGGCCCTGCGCGGCGCGTGCAGCACGCCCGACGCGGGCCTAAACCCCCGGCCAGCGCCCGCCCCGCCCCCGGCGGGCGCTGCCCTTAGCTTTTCCCGGACCTGCTGACCTACAGGGCACCGTCACGCAGGGGCCAGGAAAATGCGGGACGTTTCCTGATCCCGCCCACTGGGGCAATCCCCTTCCCCGGATCGGGAAATCTTCCCGGCGGGCACCGGCCTTCTGCTGTTTCCGGACCTGCCAGTCCGCGCAAAGCCGTTCCGCACGGGCGGGCAAGCGCGCAGCGTTTCAAGGTCCGTCCGGACTGGCAGGCCGCCTTTGCGACGGATGGAGGTGCCCTTCCCGTCCGGCAAGCGGCGGGGATGCCTTTCTCACCATCCTGCCGGGGTCTTGATGCCGTGCTGCCCCGACGGCGGTGCAGGACGGCGAAGGATCAGCGCAGGCGCAGGCCGGTGTCGGAAAAGAACAAGGCGTCCTTCGGATCAAACCGGACCCCGGTCATGCCGCCCATCCTCACATCGGGGTTGCTGTGCGATTCCACCACCAGCTTTTCGCCGGTCGGTGCCGTCAGGTGGATATAGGATACCCCGCCCAGCGCCTCGGTCATTTCCACCCGGTGTGTCTTGCCGGTTGTGTCCAGTTCAAGATGCTGCGGGCGCAGGCCAAGCGAGACTTTCGCGCCGCTGCCGGGCAAAGCGACAGTGGCGGGCACAGAACCCGACGCCAGCCCGGGTGCGCTGACCGCCCCCTTTTGCGTCACCGCCGCCACGAAATTCATCGACGGCGAGCCGATGAACCCGGCGACGAACCTGTTGTCGGGGTCATGGTACAGTTCCAGCGGGCGGCCCACCTGCTCTACCCGGCCCGCGCGCAGCACCACGATCTTGTCTGCCAGCGTCATCGCCTCGACCTGGTCATGGGTGACATAGATCATCGTCGCCCCGATTTCGCGGTGCAGGCGCGCAATCTCGACGCGCATTTCCACGCGCAACTCGGCGTCAAGGTTGGACAGAGGCTCATCGAACAAGAACACTTCCGGCCCGCGCACGATGGCACGCCCGATCGCCACGCGCTGGCGCTGGCCCCCCGACAGCGCCTTGGGCTTGCGCGTCAGGTACTCGTCCAGCTTCAGGATGCGGCTGGCCTCCCTGACCTTGCTGGCGATCTGGTCCTTTGGGTGGCCGGTCATCTTCAGGCCGAATCCCATGTTTTCGGCGACCGTCATGTGCGGATAAAGCGCGTAGGTCTGAAACACCATCGCAACGCCGCGTTCCGACGGGTCGGCGCGGGTCACGTCGCGCGTGCCGATGCGGATCGTGCCTTCGCTGGTCTCTTCCAGCCCGGCGACCATCCGCAGCAGGGTCGATTTCCCGCAGCCGGACGGGCCGACGAAAACGCAGAACTCGCCGTCCCCGACCGTCAGATCAACGCCGTGGATCACCTGCGCATCGCCGAAGCGCTTGATCACACCCTGCAAAGTGACTTCTGACATGATCCCCCCTTGCCGGCCCGGTTCAGGCCCTGTTCTGTTCCGGAAAGCACCAGCTTTCCGCTTCGGCGGCAATCAGCGCCGCCGTTTCGCCGATTCTGGGCGCAAGTGCTGCCAGCGCGTCAAGCGTGCTGCGCGCCGTGGTTGACGTGACCGACAGCGCACCCATCACCCGACCGCCCCGGGTCAGGATCGGCAAGGCGACGCAGATGATCCCAGGCTCGTGTTCTTCGCGGTCAAATGCGAAGCCCCGGTCGCGAATCGCCTGCAGATCTGCCAGCAGTTTCGCCGGCGTGTCGAGCGTGTGGTCGGTAAAGCGGTGGAACGACTGGCGGTCCAGGGCGTGCGTCAGCTCATCTTGCGACAGAAAGGCCAGCATCGCCTTGCCGACACCGGTGCAATAGGCCGGGCCGACCTTGCCGGCCTGGCTGAACATTTCGACCGGCCTCTGGGCGTTGCGCTTGTCCACATACAGCACCTGGCCAAGGTCAAGCTGGGCCAGGTGTATGGTTTCGCCCACGTCGGCAGAAAGCCTGTCGATAAAGGGTCTTGCCAGCGGCGCGATGGAACTTTGCGCCCAGGCGGCATGGGCCAGCCGCACCAGCCGCACACCCAGGCCATAGGTTTGCCGATCCGCATCATAGGCCAGCATGCCCTGATGCGTCAGGGTCTGCAGAAAGCGATAAAGCGTGGCCTTGGGATAGGCACCGTCCGACAGAAGATCGGAAAAGCGCACCGGGCGGCCCGCCTGGGCCACCCTGTCCAGCACGTCAAGCGCCTTGCCCACTGTCCCGTCGCCGCCACCGTCCACGCCCGCAATCCCGTTCTGCCGTCCCTGTTGACAGCTTAGACGACACGCCGCATAGTTTTCAATATTCAAGACCGAGTTTCGAATAATGGAACCGAAAGGGAGGAAACCATGGTCCATTCAAAGACGGGCGCGCTTGCCGTCGTGGCGGCGCTGCTCATCTCTACCTCTGCGATGGCACAAGACCAGCGCGTGCTGAAGTACAACGCCGATTATGACCCGATCCCGCTTGCCGCGATGGAAGCCCTGATCGCCGATTTCGAGGCGGCGAACCCCGATATCGACGTGCAGCTCAACAACTTTGACCACGAGGGCTACAAGACCGCGATCCGCAACTTTCTGAGCGCCGATTCGCCTGACCTTGCAAACTGGTACGCCGGCAACCGGATGGCACCCTTTGTCAAGGCGGGCCAGTTCATGGATGTGTCCGACGTGTGGGAGGCGAACGGCCTGAGCGACAGCCTTGCTTCGGCCAAAGCCTCGATGACCATTGACGGCAAGCAGTGGGGTGTTCCCTACACCTACTACCAGTGGGGCATCTACTACAACCGCGACGCCTACAAGGCGGCCGGTGTCGAGCTGCCGGGACCGGAAGGCGTCAACTGGGATCAGTTCATCCAGAACTGCGAAAAGTTCAAGGCGGCCGGAATTGACTGCCTGACCACGGGCAGCAAGGCGCTTTGGCCTGTGGCCGGCATCTTCGACTATCTGTCGCTGCGCACCAACGGCTACGAATGGCACATGGACCTGACTGCGGGCAAGGTGGAATGGACCGACCCCAAGGTCAGGGATGTGTTCACCCAGTTCGCCCGGCTTCAGCCCTATGTCACCGCAAACCATGCCGCCATTGACTGGCAGGATGCGGCGGCGCTGATGGTGCAGGGCAAGGCCGCCAACTATGTGATGGGCAACTTTGCCGTCGGCGTCTTCCGCGAAGGCGGCATGACGAACGACACGCTGGGCTTCATGGTGTTCCCCGAAATCACGCCCGGCATCCCGCGCGCCGAAGATGCGCCGACGGATACCATCCACATTCCCACCGGTGCGCAGAACGTCGAGGACGCGAAGAAATTCCTGGCCTTCGTCGCCTCGCCCGAAGCGCAGACCAAGTGGAATGCGGCCGTCGGCCAGCTGCCTACCAACAAGAACTCGACCGTCCCGCAGGATGATCCGTTCCTGGTTGCCGGGTTCGAGATGCTGTCAACGGCCCATGCCCTGGCCCAGTTCTTCGACCGGGATGCCCCGGCGGAAATGGCCAAGGCAGGGATGGAAGGGTTCCAGCAGTTCCTGGTCCAGCCCGACCAGCTTGACAACATCCTGGCCCGGCTGGAGCAGGTGCGTCAGCAGGTCTACAAGTAATCGATGGACACACAGGAGAGGCGGCGCGCCGCCTCTCCTGAACCGACATCATTGATCGCCTTGTGCGCGCGGGCTTGGGCATGGCCTTGAAGTGCCCGGCGCCCCGCCGGCCACAAGGCAATCGGAGAATGCAAAGTGACATCGATGTCCCGCGTTCTGAACAAGCCGGTTGGGCGTGCCCTGTTTTCCCTTTTGTCGATTGGCCTTCTGGTCTGGATTGCCCATTGGTTCCTTGGCCCTGCCGTCGCGCGGTCCGTGGCCATAGGTGGGGTGTCCGGGGCAATTCTTGTTTACGGATCGTCGGTGCTTTCTGCCGCCTTGCGCAGAATTGGAAACCAGCCTGGCCACGCCTTGTACCCTGCGGTTTCTGCCATCAACCGCTACTGGAAGGCAAACCAGCGGCGGCTGGCACCCTGGCTGTTTCTTGCGCCCGGCTGCCTCATGTTCGCGGTCTATGTGATCATCCCGATCTTCCAAAGCATCTGGATCAGCTTCTATGACTGGGACGGTCTGGGCGAGGCGCAATGGATCGGCACCGCCAACTATGCGGAAATGGCCAGCGACCCCAATATGGTCACATCCTTTCGCAACAACATCCTGTGGCTTGTGCTTTACATGCTGGCCCTGCCTGCGGGCCTGCTGATCGCCATCTTCCTGAACCAGACGATCCGGGGCATCCGGCTTTACAAATCGCTGTTCTTCTTTCCCTTCGTCATCAGCCAGGTCGTGGTCGGCCTGATCTTTTCCTGGTTCTACGCCCCCGGCTTTGGCCTGCTTTACAAGGTGATCGAAGGGATCACGGGGCAAGGCATCGCGATTCTTGCGGACCCCGACCTTGTCACCTATGGCATCATCGCCGCCGGTCTGTGGCCGCAGATCGCCTATGTCATGATCCTGTACCTGACGGGGTTGAACAACGTCGCCCCCGACCAGGTCGAGGCGGCGCGTCTGGACGGTGCCAAGGGCTGGCGGATGCTGTGGTACGTGATCCTGCCGCAGTTGCGCCCCGCCACCTTCATCGCGGTGGTCGTGACCGTCATCGGCGCGCTGCGCAGTTTCGATCTTGTGTCGATCATGACCTCGGGCGGTCCCTTTGGCTCGTCCCGGGTGCTGTCCTATTACATGTATGAACAGGCGCTGTCCGAATACGGATACCGCATGGGATATGGCGCGGCCATCGCCGTGGTGCTGTTCGCCATCATGATGGTCTTCATTTCGGGCTTCATCTGGAAGATGTGGCGCGACGAGACGGAGCGATAGGTCATGTTCCCCAGACCGATCCAGCAGGCTTCGCCCGGCTTTCAATGGATGTACCGCGTAGCGCTGCCCATCGCGCTGCTTGTCTGGCTGTTCCCGCTGCTCGGGGTTGCCGTCACCTCGGTTCGGCCCGCCTCGGATCTGGCGCAGGGTAATTACTTTGGCATCCCGTCCTACCTGGCGTTCGAGAATTATGGCGATGTCTTCCGCAATACGCCGATGGGGCGCTACATCCTGAATTCTTTTGTCGTGACGATCCCGACCGTCATCGGTGCCGTCGCCCTTTCGCTGATGACAGGCTTTGCGCTGGCGATCTATCGCTTCCGGTCGAACCTGTTCCTGTTCTTCCTGTTCGTCGCGGGCAATTTCGTACCCTTCCAGATCCTGATGGTTCCGGTGCGCGACCTGACGCTGTCGTTCGGAATGTACAACACCTACTGGGGGCTGATCCTGTTTCACATCGCCTTTCAGACCGGGTTCTGCACGCTGTTCATGCGCAACTTCATCAAGGCGCTTCCCTTCGAGCTGATCGAGGCCGCGCGGGTCGAAGGGGTCAGCGAAATCCGCATCTTCTGGTACATCGTGCTGCCGCTGATGCGCCCCGCGATCGCCGCCCTGTCGGTCCTGATCTTCACCTTCATCTGGAACGACTTCTTCTGGGCCACGGTCCTGACCACCAGCCCGCAAACACAACCGATCACCGCAGGGCTGTCTTCGCTGAACGGCCAATGGGTGGCGGCCTGGCATCTTGTTTCGGCCGGGTCGATCCTGGCTGCCCTGCCGCCTGTGGCGATGTTCTTCCTGATGCAGAAACACTTCATCGCGGGCCTGACGCTGGGAGCTGTGAAATGACCAAGATCGCCTTCATCGGGGCCGGTTCCACCGTGTTCATGAAGAACATCGTGGGCGATGCGCTGCACCGGCCCGCCCTTTCCCGGGCGACCATCGCCCTGATGGACATCGACGCAAAGCGGTTGGAAGAAAGTGCTCTGGTGGCGCGAAAGATGGTCGCCTCGCTGGGGGCATCGGCCAGGGTGCAAACCTGCACCAGCCAGCGCGCGGCGCTGGACGGGGCGGATTTCGTGATCGCAGCCTTCCAGATCGGCGGATACAGGCCCTGCACCGTCACCGATTTCGAGGTGCCAAAGGCCTACGGCCTGCGCCAGACCATTGCCGACACATTGGGGGTGGGGGGCATCATGCGCGGCCTGCGCACCGTGCCGCATCTGTGGAAGATCGCCGAAGACATGGCGGCGGTTTGCCCCGATGCGCTGCTGCTGCAATACGTCAATCCGATGGCGATCAACACCTGGGCGCTGACGGCGCGCTACCCCGCCCTGAAGCAGGTGGGCCTGTGCCATTCGGTCCAGGGCACCGCCGCCGAACTGGCCCGCGATCTGGACATTCCCGAGGGCGACCTGCGCTACCGCGCCGCCGGGATCAACCACATGGCGTTCTACCTGAATTTCGAGGCGCGCAATCCCGACGGCACCTACCGCGACCTGTATCCGGCCCTGCGCGAGGGCTACCGCGCCGGGCGCATCCCGCTGGAATCGTCGTGGAATCCGCGCTGCCCGAACCTGGTGCGGTATGAGGCGATGATGCATCTGGGCTATTTCGTCACCGAAAGCTCCGAGCATTTCGCCGAATATGTGCCCTGGTTCATAAAAGAAGGCCGGCCGGACCTGATCGCGCAGTTCCGCATCCCGCTGGACGAATATCCCAGGCGCTGCGAAGAACAGATCGCCCGCTGGGCCGCGCAGGCGGAAAGCTACCGCACGGCAGAGCGGATAGAGGTGGCGCAAAGCCATGAGTATGCCGCCACGATCATGAATGCAGTCGTCACCGGCGAACCGGCGGTGATCTATGGCAACGTGGCCAACCGGGGCTTCATCCCCCAGCTTCCCGAGGGCGCGGCGGTCGAGGTGCCCTGCCTGGTCGATGCGAATGACATCCAGCCCACGGTCGTCACCGGCATCCCGCCCCAGCTTGTGGCGCTGATGCGCACGAACCTGAATGTGCAGGAGCTGACGGTGGCCGCGCTGATGGAAGAAAACCGCGAGCATGTCTATCACGCCGCCATGCTTGATCCGCACACGGCGGCAGAACTTGACCTGCGCCAGATCCGCGCCCTTGTGGACGACCTGATTGCAGCGCATGACCCATGGTTGCCCGATTGGCTGCGCGCCCGCAAAGCTGCCTGACCGTCACATTACCTGTTCACAAATATCCCCACCGGAGGCGCCGACGCTTCCGCTATTCCAAAGGCCAGACATGACAGACCAAGCCATCTTCCCCGATCTGAAGGGCAAATCCGTGTTCATCACCGGGGGCGGATCGGGGATTGGCGCGGCACTGACCGAAGGTTTTCTGCGCCAGGGATCGAACGTCGCCTTCGTGCAGCGCTCTGACGCGCGCCCTTTTTGTGACGCGATGGAACAGCGCACCGGCAAGCGTCCGATGTTTCTTGCCTGCGATGTCACGGATGTCGGGGCAATCCGCGCCGCCGTTGCCGAAGCGGCGGCAGCGCATGGGCCGATCACCGTTCTGGTCAACAACGCCGCCAACGACAAGCGGCACGAAACCCTGGCGGTCACGGAAGAGTTCTGGGACTGGTCGATGGCCATCAACCTGAAAAGCTATTTCTTCACCGCGCAGGCCGTTATCCCCGGCATGCAGGCCGCCGGCGGCGGGTCGATCATCAATTTCACCTCGATCAGCTACATGATGGGCAACGGCGGCTATCCCGCCTACACCTCTGCCAATTCCGGCATCAATGGTCTGACCCGCAGCCTGGCCCGCGATTTCGGGCCGGACCGCATCCGCGTCAATGCCATCGCCCCGGGCTGGGTGCTGACGCAAAAGCAAAAAGACCTTTGGGTCACGCCGGAAGGCCTGCAGGCGCATGTCGACCGGCAGTGCCTGAAGGATACCCTGGAACCCGAAGACATTGTCGGCGGTGTGCTGTTTCTTGCCTCTGGTGCCTCGCGCATGATGACCGGGCAATCACTGGTCATCGACGGCGGCGTGGTGGTGACGGGATGATACCGGCCGAGTGGATCGCCGTTGACTGGGGCACCACGCATCTGCGCGCCTATGCGATGGGTCCGGGCGGCATCTGCGCCGAGGCGTCGTCGGACGACGGCATGGCAACACTGACACGCGACGGTTATGAACCGGCGCTGCTGCGGCTGGTCGGGGTATGGCTGGCCCCTGGCCGGACCCTGCCGGTCTTTGCCTGCGGCATGGTCGGCAGCCGGCAGGGCTGGCAGGAAGCGCCCTATCGCACCGTTCCCTGCGCGCCGCTGGATGCCGCCCGGCTGATCGCGGTTGCGACGCAGGACAGCCGTATTGCCGTCCGGCTGGTGCCGGGGCTGAAACAGGCGCAGCCCGCCGATGTCATGCGCGGCGAGGAAACCCAGATCGCCGGGGCGCTTGCGCTGATGCCCGGCTTCGACGGTGTCCTCTGCCTGCCCGGCACCCATTCCAAATGGGTGCAGGTCAGTGCGGGCGAGGTGGTCAGCTTTCAGACCTTCATGACGGGAGAGTTGTTTGCGCTGCTTTCGGCCCAGTCGGTTCTGCGGCATGGCATGGCGGCCGAGGGCTGGGACGACGCCGCCTTCGCCGCCGGGCTGTCCGAGACGCTGTCGCGCCCCGAACGCATCGGGGCCGGGCTGTTTGCGCTGCGGGCCGAAGGCCTGATCGCGGGGCTGAGTGCGCCTGCGGCCAAAGCGCGCCTGTCAGGACTTCTCATCGGTCTGGAACTGGCCGGATCACGGGCTTACTGGCTGGGCCAGCCGATTGCCATCATCGGGGCAGACCGGTTGTCGGCCCTGTATGCACATGCCCTGACGGCGCAGGGGGCATCGCCGCGCCTGCTGTCGGCGCGCGATGCCGTCATCGCCGGGCTGACCGCCGTGCGGCGCGGCGCCATGGAGAACACCCGATGAGCCGCAACCTGATCGCCATCCTGCGCGGGATCACCCCCGATGACGCCGAAGCCGTGACGGGCGCGCTGATCGAGGCCGGAATCACCCGCATCGAGGTGCCGCTGAATTCCCCCGACCCCTGCCGCAGCATCGCCCTGATGGCCCGCAGCTTCGGTGCGCAGGCGACCATCGGCGCAGGCACGGTGTTGACCCCCCGCCAGGTGGCCGAGGTGAAGGCGGCAGGCGGGACGCTGATCGTCTCGCCGAACTGCGACCCGCTGGTAATCGCCGCCACCAAGGCGGCGGCGATGCACAGCTATCCCGGCGTCCTGACACCGACGGAATGCTTTGCGGCCCTGGCTGCCGGTGCCGACGGGCTGAAGGTCTTCCCCGCCTTTATGATGGGCTTCGACGGATTGAAGGCGATCCGCGCGGTGCTGCCCGCCGGAACACGGGTCTTTGCCGTGGGCGGGGTGGGCGCTGCCAATTTCGCAGACTGGCGCAAGGCAGGCGCAGATGGCTTTGGCATCGGAACTGCGCTGTACACGCCCGGGCTGTCGGCAACGGACGTGTCCCATCGGGCCCGCGATCTTGTCGCGGCCTATGACGGGGCCTTCGGATGACATCCGTTTCCGATCACCGCTGCCGCAAAGCGGCCGGGGGGGTGCCGTGGCGTGCGCGCCGCAACCGGCCCTTGCGGCCCGATACAGCGGATCGGGGCCTGCTGATACGCCGGGGCAGTGCGGCGCGGGTCCGGCACGTGGCCGGTGCTGCCGCCGCCCGGCGGGCCAAACCGCAGTGCGGCATCGCCTTTGCCAGTCCCGGTGTGGCACCGGGCCAGGCTGAACATCGGGGGATCCTGTGACATTCAAACGAACCCTAGGCGTCTGCTACTACCCCGAACACTGGGACGAGGCACAATGGGCCGGTGACGCCGCCCGCATGGCGGCCCTGGGCCTGACCTGGGTGCGCATCGGCGAATTCGCCTGGAGCCGGATGGAACCCGAGCCGGGCCGACTGGACCTGGGCTGGCTGGACCGGGCCATCGACACGCTGGGCAAGGCCGGGCTGAAGGTGGTGCTGGGCACGCCCACCGCAACGCCGCCGCGCTGGATGCTGGCGAAACACCCCGACATGCTGGCGCTGGACCGCGATGGCAGGCCGCGCGGCTTTGGTTCGCGCAGGCATTACTGTTTCAGCCATCGCGGCTACCGGGCGGACTGTGCGCGGATCGTCACGGTGCTGGCCGAACGCTATGGCCCCAATCCCCATGTCGCCGCCTGGCAGACCGACAATGAATACGGCTGCCACGATACCGTTCTCAGCTTTTCCGCCGCCGCCCGCGACGCCTTCCGCGATTGGCTGGCGCAGAAGTATCAAAGCCCGCAGGCGCTGAACCGGGCCTGGGGCAACGTCTTCTGGTCGATGGAATATGCCGCGTTCGACGACATCGACCTGCCGAACCTGACCGTGACCGAACCGAACCCAGCCCATGTCATGGCGTTCCGCCAGTTCGCCTCCGATCAGGTGGCCGCGTTCAACCGCCTGCAGACCGATATTATCCGGCGACATTCGTCCAGCCCCATCGCCCACAACTACATGGGCAACGTGACCGAATTCGATCACTTTGCGGTCGGGGCCGATCTGGATATCGCCAGCTGGGACAGCTATCCGCTGGGGTTCCTGTCGGACCGTCTGGCGGTATCGCCCGAAGAAAAGCTGCGCCACCTGCGCCAGGGCGACCCCGACATGCAGGCGTTTCACCATGATCTGTACCGGGCTGTCGGCCGGGGCCGCTGGTGGATCATGGAACAGCAGCCCGGCCCGGTGAACTGGGCCCCCTGGAACGCCGATCCGCTTGCCGGCATGGCCCGGCTTTGGGCGTGGGAGGCCTTTGCCCACGGGGCAGAGGCGGTGTGCTATTTCCGCTGGCGGCAGGCCCCCTTTGCGCAGGAACAGATGCATGCGGGTCTGCTGCGCCCGGATTCCGTCGCGGCCCCCGCCCATGACGAAGCCGCACAGGTGGCCCGCGAACTGGCGGCCCTGCCCGATGTCGCCACCGGGCCTGCGCCGGTTGCCCTGGTGTTCGATTACAAAAGCGCCTGGGCCTGGGACACGCAGCCCCAGGGGCGCGACTTCAGCTATTTCCGTCTGATGCTGGAGATGTACAAGGGCCTGCGCCGCCTTGGCCTGTCCATCGACATCCTGCCGCCGGACACGGCGGATCTTTCGCCCTATGGGCTGGTCCTGGTTCCGGGCATGATGACCCTGCCCGACAGCCTGCTGGCGGCCCTGGCCCGGCATAGGGGCGTGGCGATGGTCGGCCCGCGCAGCAATTCGCGCACGCCGGATTTTGCCATTCCGGTGCCCCTGCCCCCCAACCTGCCGGGGCTGGACTGCACGGTTGCGCGGGTGGAAAGCCTGCCGCCCGACGCTTGCGTTCCTCTGCAGGGGGGTGGCGCGTTCCGCCACTGGCGCGAAAAGCTGGAAGGTACGGCCACGGTGCTGGACCGCGCCGAAGATGGCGTACCTGCCCTGATGGATGCGGGCGGTCTGCGCTATCTGGGCGGATGGCCCGATGCCGTGGCGCTGGACCGCTACCTGCGTGATGCCTGCGCCAAGGCGGGGATCGCAACCGAACCGATGCCCGGCAGCCTGCGCTGCCGCGACAGCGGCGGGCGGCGGTTCTACTTCAACTACGGGCCTGGGCCGGTGACGCACCGGGGCACAACGCTTGGCCCCGCAGGCGTGCACTGGACGGAACTTTAGGTCAGGAAAGATGTCCTGACCGGTTTTTGTCGCCACAGCCTTGTCAGGGCCTGATACCCTGATGCCTGCCGCTTTGGGGAATGCATGCCATGCCGTTTCTGTCCTTGTCCTTTCGCCTGCGCCATGTCCCGCTGACCCTGGCCCTTGCAGGTGTCCTGGGCTTTGGTGCCCTGTGCCTTGCCTTTCCGGTCTGAGGCCTGTTCTGCGCGCTCTTGTCGCTGGCCTTCCTGTTTCTGGCGGGCGTCGGCGTGCATGACCTGATCCAGACGCATGACGCGGTTCTGCGCGGCTATCCCATCGCCGGGCATCTGCGTTTTCTGCTGGAACGGGTCCGCCCGGAAATCCGCCAGTACTTCTTTGAAGGTGACAAGGATGGTGCGCCCTTTTCGCGCGACAAGCGGGCGCTTGCCTGTCAGCGGGCAAAGCACGCCCTGGACAAGCGGCCCTTCGGCACGCAGTACGATGTTTATGGTGATCGGGATGAATGGCTGCACCATTCCATCGCGCCCCGCCCGGTCAGTCCCGACCCAACCGCGTGATCATCGGGCACAGCGGCCCCTGCACACAGCCCTATTCGGCATCGGTCCTGAACATATCCGCGATGAGCTATGGTGCCCTGTCTGCCAATGCGGTGCGCGCGCTGAACTGGGGGGGCAAAGCGCGGCGGTTATGCCCATGACACCGGCGAGGGCGGTGTTTCCCCCTGTCACCACGAGGCTGGGGGCGATCTGATTCGGGAAATCGGATCGGGCTGTTTCGGGTGCCGCAGGCCCGACGGCAGCTGCAACCCCGATCAGTTCGCCAAAGCTGCGTCGGACCCCCAGATCAAGATGGTGGGGTTGAAGCTGAGCCAGGGTGCAAAACCCGGCCACGGCGGGGTTCTGCCGGCGGCCAAGGTCACGGCAGAGATCGCGGCGATCCGGGGGGTGCCGATGGGCGAAGACTGTGTATCCCCCCCGCCGCGCATTCCGCCTTTGCGACCCTGGTCGAACTGATGCAGTTCATTGCCCGGATGCGCGAGCTTTCGGGCGGCAAACCCGCCGGGTTCAAGCTGTGCGTCGGCCACCCTTGGGAGGTTATGGCGCTGTGCAAGGCGATGCTGGACTCAGGGATTACCCCCGACTTCATCGTGGTGGACGACAAGGAAGGCGGCACAGGTGCCGCCCCGCTGGAATTCATGGATCACAGGGCATGCCGCTGCGCGATGGCCTGAGCTTTGTCCACAACGCTCTGGTGGGCTGCGGGCTGCGCAATCGCCTGCGGCTGGGCGCATCGGGCAAGATTGTCACTGCCTTTGGAATGGCGCGCGTCATGGCCGTTGGCGCAGACTGGTGCAACGCGGCCCGCGGGTTCATGTTCGCAGTGGGCTGCATCCAGGCGCAGACCTGCCGCACCGGCCTGTGCCCCACCGGCGTCATCGCGCGGGATCCGTACCGGCAGCGGGCCATCGTGGTGCCCGACAAGGCGGAACGTGTCTTCAGCTTTCACCGCAACACGGTACAGGCGCTGGCCGAACTGGTGGTGGCGGCGGGGCCTGAGCATCCCGGCCAGCTTGACCTGCGACATTTTCTGCGCCGGGGTGCCGAAGACCGGGTGGTGAGTTAGGCCCAACAGGACGAAACGCCGGAACCTGGCCAGCTTCTTGCCGGTCCCGGCAGTGCCGGACGCTTTGGCCAGGCATGGTCCCTTGCCCGGTCCCGCAGCTGTGCAAGATGCGATGGCGATGTCGGCCTGCGGGCCAGCCGCATGTCGCCCTTCGGCGACGAATAGCCGGGGGCACCTGCGGTGATCCGCAGGGAGGTCGCCCTTGCGACCGGTTCCGAAAAGACCCCGGCCCCTCGGCACCCGCGATGCCGCACCTTTTGACAGGGTACTGACACAGAACGCGCCGCAGGGGCGGCCAGACCACGCTTTTTGATCCAAGGACAGGGATTGCCCCCCTCCGGGCGGGGCCAGGAAACGCGACCCGCGTTTCCCCCGCCCGCGTGGGAGAGTGCCCTGGTGACCAGTGGGTCCGGGAGACATAGAGGCCAGCGCCCGACCCGGCGGGTGCAAAGCGCCCGCCGTGGGCGGAGCGGGT
>JADCEF010000052.1 GCA_020250445.1 Rhodobacter sp. | reverse complement strand
GTAGATCGGCAGGTCCAAACGCAACGCAGGCCAGCGCCCGACCCGGCGGGCGGGAAGCGCCCGCCGGGGGCGGGGCGGGCGCTGGCCGGGGGCGGGGCGGGCGCTGGCCGGGGGCTTTGGGCCCCCGGCGGGTTTGGGGTCAGCTCGGCGCTGTGGCAGGGGCGATGGCCCCTGCCTTGGCAGCGGCGGGCGCGCAGGCGGAAGAGTTTCCCGCCTTTCGGTCAGGCAGCGCCTGCGGCCAACCCTTTTCCGGCACCCGCCTTAAGACGCCTTCGCCAGATCGCGCAGCACATAATGCAGCACCCCGCCGTGTTCGACATATTCGATCTCGATTTCGGTATCGATCCGGCATCTGATCTGGATGGTCCGCTGCCTGCCATCGGCGAAGGTGATGGTGCAGGGCACCAGGCTGAGCGGTTTCAGATCGCCCTCCAGCCCCCGGATCGATACGGTTTCCGCCCCCGTCAGGCCCAGCGTCTTGCGCGTGTCGCCCCCTGTGAACTCGAACGGAATCACCCCCATCCCCACCAGGTTGGACCGGTGGATCCGTTCGAAGGATTCGGCGATCACCGCCTTGACCCCCAGCAGCGCCGTGCCCTTGGCCGCCCAGTCGCGGCTGGAGCCTGCGCCATATTCGATGCCGCCAAAGATCACCAGCGGCACCCCGGCGGCCTGCCAGGCCATCGAGGCATCGAAGATCGAGGTCTGCTGCCCGTCCGGCCCCAGCGTGTAGCCGCCTTCGACGCCGTCCAGCATCTCGTTGCGGATGCGGATGTTGGCGAAGGTGCCGCGCATCATCACCTCATGGTTGCCGCGCCGCGCGCCGTAGGAGTTGAATTCGTGCACCGGCACCTGCCGCTCAATCAGATAGCGGCCCGCCGGGGTCTTTTCCTTGAACGATCCCGCCGGGCTGATGTGGTCGGTGGTGATCATGTCGCCCAAAAGCGCAAGAATGCGCGCGCCTTCGATGTTGCGGATCACGCCGGGCTCACGCGCCATGCCCCGGAAATAGGGCGGGTTCTGGATATAGGTGGATGCCGCCGGCCAGTCATAGGTTTCGCGCCCGGTCGTCTGCACCGCCTGCCATTTCGCGTCGCCCTTGAAGACATCCGCATACTTTTTCAGGAAGGCCTCGCGCGTGACGGTTCTGTCCACCAGATCGGCAATCTCCTGATTGGTGGGCCAGATATCCCTGAGGAAGACGGGCCTGCCGTCGCTGGATATGCCCAGGGGTTCCGTCGTCAGGTCGATGTTCATGTCGCCGGCCAGCGCATAGGCCACCACCAGCGGCGGCGAGGCCAGATAATTGGCGCGCACATCGGGCGAGATCCGCCCCTCAAAATTGCGGTTGCCCGAAAGCACGGCAGCCGCCACCAGATCGCCCTCGGCAATCGCCGCCGAAATCTCGGGCTGAAGCGGGCCGGAGTTGCCGATGCAGGTGGTGCAGCCATAGCCCACCAGATTGAAGCCCAGGGCATCAAGGTCGTCCTGCAGCCCGGCGGCCTTCAGGTATTCGCTGACCACCTGGCTTCCGGGGGCCAGCGAGGTTTTGACCCAGGGCTTGCGCGTCAGCCCCAGCGCGCGGGCCTTGCGTGCAACCAGCCCGGCCCCGATCATCACATAGGGGTTCGAGGTATTGGTGCAGGAGGTGATCGAGGCGATCACCACCTTGCCCGAGGACAGGGTGTAGCTTTCGCCCTTCACCGGCACCTCAACCCCTGCGAGGCGCTTGAAGCCGGCCTCCATTTCCCGCGCGAAAGACGCCTTGGCCTCGGTCAGCGGCAGGAAATCCTGCGGGCGCTTGGGGCCGGAAATGGCCGGCACGATTTCGGCCATGTCAAGGTGCAGGGTGTCGGTGTAGATCGGGTCATAACCCGCATCCCGCCACATGCCATTCGCCTTTGCATAGGCTTCGACCAGCGCGATACGCCCCTCATCCCGCCCGGTCTGGCGCAGATAGCGCAGCGTTTCGCCGTCAATCGGGAAGAAGCCGCAGGTGGCGCCATATTCCGGGGCCATGTTGGCGATGGTCGCCCGGTCAGCCAGCGGCAGCCGGTCCAGCCCTTCGCCGTGGAATTCCACGAACTTGCCGACCACGCCCTTCTTGCGCAGCATCTGCACGACCTTCAGCACCAGATCGGTGGCCGTGGTGCCTTCCACCATCGCACCGGTCAGCCGGAAACCCACCACTTCCGGAATCAGCATCGACACCGGCTGGCCCAGCATTGCCGCCTCGGCCTCGATCCCGCCGACGCCCCAGCCCAGAACAGCCAGACCGTTGACCATGGTCGTGTGGCTGTCGGTGCCCACCAGGGTATCGGGATAGGCCACCTGGTGCCCGTGCTGATCGGCATCGGTCCAGACGGTCTGCGCCAGATATTCGAGGTTGACCTGGTGGCAGATGCCGGTGCCCGGCGGCACCACGCGGAAATTGTTGAACGCCTTCTGGCCCCATTTCAGAAAGGCATAGCGTTCCATGTTCCGCTCATATTCGCGGTCGACGTTCATCTGAAAGGCGCGCGGCGTGCCGAATTCGTCGATCATGACCGAATGGTCGATCACCAGATCCACCGGGTTCAGCGGATTGATCTTCTGCGCATCGCCCCCCAGCCCCAGAATGCCGTCGCGCATCGCCGCAAGGTCGACCACGGCCGGAACACCGGTGAAATCCTGCATCAGGACACGGGCCGGGCGATAGGCGATCTCGCGCGGGTTGCGGCCGCCCTTTTCGCCCCATTCGGCAAAGGCGCGGATATCGTTCACCGTCACGGTCTTGCCATCCTCGAACCGCAGCATGTTTTCCAGAACCACCTTCAGCGCGGCCGGCAGGCGGGCAAAGGCCCCCAGTCCGGCGGCTTCGGCGGCGGGGATCGAATAATAGGCAAAGGTCCGGCCGCCTGCGGTCAGGGTCTTGCGGGTTTTCGTGCTGTCATGTCCGACGGTTACGGTCATTCTTGCCTCCTGGCTGTGACACGGGCGGGGAAGGGTGCAAAAGAGTCGCGATATTGGTATGCAATTGTATGCCGAAAATCCAGTCCCTTTGCGCCCCAAGGCCCGACAGATCACAGCCTGGCACGAAAACACTCGCAATTCCTTGATTGGCTGTTGCGCGGGCAGATGGCTAGAACCATGGGCAGCCGAAGACAGGATATCCCGCATGCGACATATCGTCAGCGCCACGTTCGGACTGTGCCTTGCTGTGGCGGGCATGGCCGGGGCGCAGCCGACGTCACGGTCTGCGGTGGTGGTCGAGTTGTTCACCTCGCAGGGCTGCGCATCCTGCCCGCCTGCGGATGACTTCTTTGCGGAACTGGTCAGCGACCCGGATGTGATCCCGCTGGCGCTGCATGTCGACTATTGGGATTACATCGGCTGGCCGGACAAGTTCGCCGATCCGGCATTCACCGACCGGCAGAAGGCCTATGCCCGTATGGCCGGCAGCCGGATGATCTACACCCCGCAGTTGATCGTTGCCGGTCTGGACCAGGTCGAAGGCAATCAGCCGGCCGAGGTCAAGGCGCTGATCCGCCGCCACCTTGACGCGGCCCGGGCGGTTACGCTGACACTGGAACGCCAGGGGGACCAGATCGTGATCCGCGCCGTGTCGCAGCGGGCCTTTGCAAAACCGGTGCGGGTGCAACTGGTCCGCTTCCGCCCGGAAGAGACGGTGACGATCGAACGCGGCGAGAATGCCGGGAGAACGGTCACCTACCGCAATATCGTCACGTCCTGGCAGGCGCTGGGGGACTGGACCGGCGAGACGCCGCTTGCCCTGCAAACACAGGCTCCGGGCGCGGACCCCGCCGTGGTGATCTTGCAGGAATCCGGCCCTTCGGCCATTCTTGCGGCGGCGCGGATCGACTGATCACGCCTTCCAGCGGCGATGGATCCAAAGCCATTGGTCCAGATGCTGGCGCACCAGGGCCTCCAGACTGTCGTTCAGGGCCTGGGTCATTGCCTCGGGCGTGCCGCGCGGAATGGGGGCTTCGATCACGATGCGGAAGTCGAGCCCGTTTTCAAGGCGGATGGCATAGATCGGGATCAGCAGCGCGTCATATTTGATCGCCATTTCGGCCGCCGACAGCGCGGTCATCGCATCATGCCCGAAAAAGGACAGCCGCGCGCCATGGCCCATGTGCTGGTCGATCAGCAGGCCCAGCATCCCGCCGCCGCGCAGGAACCGGATCATCCCCGCCATGCCGCGCTTGTCACGGGGAAACAGCGGCGTTCCCAATTTGGAGATTGCCGCCACGTAATGTTCGTTGAAATAGGGGTTCACCATCGGGCGGTACAGGCCGCCAAACGGGTAGCCACGCCTGATCAGCGCGGCGCGGCCCGCATCATGGTTGCCGATATGCCCTGAAACGACCACGATCGGGCGCCTGGCGGCAATCGCCCTGTCAAGGTCCACAAGGCCGGGGCCGGACAGCGGGTGTTTCATGGCCCGTTCGATCAATTCCTCGCCGGAATACATCTCGATCAGGGTGCGGCCCGCGTTGTTGGGGACGGCCCGGGACAGGCGCCTTACTTCTGCTTCCGGCAGGTCGGGCAGGATTTTCGCCAGATTCTCGCGCACGCGCCGGTCGTAACCCGCCAGCGGGCCGATGACCCGGCCCAGCAGCCAGCCGCACAGCCTGACCCGCCAGGTGTAGGGCAGGCACAGCAGAACCCAGATCACACCGCGCAGCGCACGATCCTGCAGCCGCAGGCCCGGCCTGAAGGGCTTGGCTTTTGTCATCCTGCCTCGTTCGACGCCGCGGTGCGTGGGGCCCGGGTTTCCTGCCGCCACACATAAAGCCCGGCCGAAACGATCACAAGCGCACCCAGAAGGGTGGCGGGGTCGGGGTAATCGCCGTAAAGCACGATCCCCCAGCCGATGGCAAAAAGGATGCCCGCATAGGCGAACGGTGCCACCGCCGCCGCCTCGGCCACAGAGAAGGACCGGATGATGCACAATTGCGCGGCGGTGCCCAGCGCCCCAAGGGCTGCAAACCGCCAGAGATCGGCGGGATCAATATCAACCCACAGGACGGGCAGGGTAACGCCGCTGGCCAGCATCCCGAAACCCGCAGTGTAGATCATCGATGTCCAGGGTGTTTCGAACGGGCCGACCCGGCGGGTGATCAGCGCGCTGCCTGCATAGCACACGGCCGCCGCGATCGGCAGCAGTGCGGGCAGGGTCAGCACACCGGACCCGGGCCGGATCACGATCATCGCACCGATCATCGCCAGCACGACGCCGAACAGCCGGTCGCGCCCCAGCCGTTCGCCCAGGAACAGGGCGGCCCCCAGCGTGATCAGCACAGGGTTGATGTCGGCCAGAGCCTGCGCCTCGGCCAGGCCGATATAGGTCAGGCTGGCAAAAAACAGGGTGACGGTGGCGAATTGCAGCACCGCCCGCGCCAGGTGCAGGCCGGCAAAGCGGGTTCGCAGCGCCGGCCCGGTCGCGCCGCGCAGGATCAGCAGCACCAGCACGATCTGTCCCGCAAAGCGGAAGAAGATCACCTGAAGCACCGGATACCCCCCCACCAGACCCTTTGCCACGGCATCCATGGTGGTGAAGAACAGCACCGCAACCAGCATCAGAAGAATTCCGCGCGCCGTGTGGGTCGCGGCGGCGGCGGGAAGGGGCAAGGGCATACTAGGGTCCGATCCGAAGACGGGACGGACCCTAGAATGCAGGCATCGCCGGGACAAGGGCCGGCCGTGCGCGCCGGGCGATCATTCTTCCGCAGGCACCACGAAGGCCAGCTCGCCCGTGGCCTCGAGTTCCCGGATCGCGGTGATGATCGCACCCTGTGCCTCTTCTGCGTCCTTTTCCCTGACCGCACCGCGCTCCGCCACCTCGTCGCGGATCGATTGCGCCAGACGCTGGGACAGGTTGTCCAGAAAGAAGGTAGCGGCGGCGGCAAGTTCGTCTGTCGTTGCCCCGGCTATGGCGGTGACCAGCACCGCCTGATCGACAACGCGGACGATCTTCGGCACATCGCGCCCCGCGATCCGGTCCGGGATATGCACGAAGGTAAAGATGGCGCGGCGCACCTTTCGGGCAAAATCCGCATCGGTTTCGTCCAGACCCTTGAGAACTTCATCCCGCGTTGCCGCCGCAGTGACATTCAGGATCGCCCCCACGCGTTCCACCGGCCCGGTTTCGAAGGCGCGCGCAGGCTGGGTGTCCAGCTGGGCTGCCAGCGACTGGCCGATGCGCCGCACCGTTTCGGGGTCAACATTGCCGGTCTGGGACACCGCATAGGCCACGCGGCGCGCCTTGTCGCCGGGCAGCCGGCCCAGCAGGCTGGCGGCCTTGGGGATGGGCAGCTTCGAAAGCATGACAGCCGCCACCTCTTCGCTTTCCTCTTCCAGAACCGGCAGCAGACGGTCTTCTTCCAGCACCATGATCCGGTCCCACGGGTCTGCCTTGCCCGAGGCACCCGCCAGACGCCGCAGCCGGTTTGCGGCGGTCGTGCTGATATGCCCGTCCATCATCGTCAGCGCGCCTTCGATGCCGCCGGGAAAGGACAGGCCCACCTGTTCGAGTTCATTCAGGAATTCTTCCACCACCGCGCCCAGCGTGGTACGGTCCACAAGGCGCATCCGGCCGATCTGTTCGGTAAGGGCTGCCTGCATGTGCTCGGGCAGGGACGACAGCGGCAAAGGTGCGCCTTCGGCCAGCAGCAGGCGGACAATGACCGCAGCCTTGACCCGTCCGGTCATGGCCAAAGGCTGCCCCGGTGCCGGCTGCGGTTCTGCCCCGCGATGGGTGGTTAACTGGCCCAGAGTGTTGCGCATGACTGCCTTCCTTCAACCAAGGCACATCATGCACGGGAACCGGTTAAGACCGGCTTAGCAGACCCCGGTTGCCCGGGGTCAGCCAGGATGTCAGCTTGTGACTTCGGCGGTGCAGGCCTGCTTTGCCGCATCCCAGACCTGGCCCGCCGCGCATTGCGAGGCGGATTGCATTTTTTCCCGGTCGCAGCCCGCCCCGGCAAGCGCAAACGTCGGCGCAAGGGTCAGGGCGATCAGGCAGAGGGTCGTCTTGATCTTCATGGCGCGTCCTTTCGTTGCAGTGCCCCCTAAGGAACCCCGGAACGCGATTCGCGGCAAGCCCGCCGTCCTTGCGCGCCGCCCGATCACGGCATTGTCATCAATAATCGTGCGTCTCGCCGGTCCGGATGGCGCTTTGCAGGGCAGTTTCGGCCCAAAGCCCCGAACCGCCGCGCGCCCGGATCTCGGCCAGTTGAACCTCTGCCAGGTCGATCCTGCCCAATTCGACATAGGCCTGCCCCAGGTAGGACCGGCACAGGATATTGTCCGGGTTCAGCGCCAGCGCCTCGGCATAGGCGGCAAGCCCTTCGTCCATCCGCCCGGCCTTGCGGTTGGCAAAGCCGATATAGGTCAGGACCCGGTCCGTCCTGCCTTCGGTCATGGCCGACAGCACGATCAGCGCGTCTTCGGGCCGCCCCACCCAGGCAAGTTCGCGCACCGCCCTGAAGCGGGTGTCGTCATCCAGAAGGCCGCTTTCGGCATCGACGCAGCTTTTCGTAGCCTCGTCCCAGACCTGGCCCTTGACGCATTCGGTGCTGGTCTGGGTGGCGGGTGGCGGTTCGGTATCGTCGCTGCCCGCCGCAAGGGCAATGAGCGGCAATACAAGCAGTGCACCCGCTGCGACGGTGATGGTCAGGCGCATCGCGGTTTTCCTTCCGTCCTTCGCTTGGTCGCACGGTAGCACCGCAGCGGGCGGGGCCCGGTCACGTTCGCGTGACGGTCGGCACTGGCGGGGCGGGGTCAACCCCCGAAGACCCGCGCGAAGATCGTGTCGACGTGTCGCGTGTGATAGTCCATATCGAAGCTTTCCTCGATCACGGCGGGCGGCAGCGCCGCCGTCACCTCGGGGTCGGCCAGAAGCTCGGCCTTGAAATCCGCCCCCTGGTCCCAGACCTTCATCGCGTTGCGCTGTACCAGACGGTAGGCATCCTCGCGGCTGACCCCGGCCTGGGTCAAAGCCAGCAGCACGCGCTGGCTCATCACCAGACCGCGGAACCTGTTCAGGTTGGCCAGCATGTTTTCGGGGTAGATCACCAGCTTTTCGATGACCCCTGCCAGCCGGTGCAGGGCGAAATCCAGCGTGATCGTGGCATCCGGCCCGATGGCACGTTCCACCGAGGAATGGCTGATGTCCCGTTCGTGCCACAGCGCCACGTTTTCCAGCGCCGGGATCACCGCCATGCGCACCAGCCGCGCAAGGCCCGTCAGGTTTTCCGACAGCACTGGGTTGCGCTTGTGCGGCATGGCGCTGCTGCCCTTCTGGCCGGGGGAAAAGAATTCTTCCGCCTCCAGCACTTCGGTGCGCTGCATGTGGCGGATCTCCACCGCGACATTTTCGATCCCCGAGGCGATGACGCCCAGCGTTGCAAAGAACATCGCATGCCGGTCGCGCGGGATCACCTGGGTGCTGATCGGTTCGGGCACCAGCCCCATCATCGCGCAGACGTGCTTTTCGACCGCAGGATCGATATTGGCAAAGGTTCCGACGGCACCTGAAATGGCGCCGGTCGCAATTTCCGAACGGGCAGTCACCAAGCGCGCCCGGTTGCGGGACATCTCGGCATAGAAGCGGGCAAAGGTCAGCCCCAATGTTGTGGGTTCTGCATGAATGCCGTGGCTGCGCCCGATGCGCAGCGTATGTTTATGTTCCAGCGCGCGGGATTTCAGCGCGCCCAGCACCCGGTCCAGCCCGGCCAGAAGCAGATCGCTGGCGCGGCACAGCTGGACGTTCAGCGCGGTGTCCAGAACATCGGAACTGGTCATGCCCTGATGCACGAAACGCGCCTCGTCGGCACCGATGTGTTCGGCCAGATGGGTGAGAAAGGCGATCACGTCATGCCTGGTGACCGCTTCGATCGCGTCGATCCGCGCCACGTCAAAGGTCACATCCCTGGCCCGCCACACCGCTTCGGCGTTTGCCTTGGGGATCACGCCCAGGGCGGCCTGGGCATCACAGGCATGGGCCTCGATCTCGAACCAGATGCGGAACCGGGTTTCGGGCGACCACAGGGCAACCATCTCGGGGCGGGAATAGCGCGGGATCATCGGCGGGCCTTTCTGTTGCGGGGCAGGCGCGGTCGGCATAGTCGTGACCGGCCAGCCTGGCAAGGACCGGAACCTTGCGCGGGACAAAGACCCAGGCGCGCCGGCGGGGCCGGAAACCACGCAGGCCGTGGCGGCCCTTGTCGCGGACTGTCCTGAGGCGACCCTGCCGGATTTCAGGCCGTGCTGCCGCAGGATTCCAGGGCCGGACGAGGGGCGCCGGAAGCCGCGGCGTCTTCTGTTCTGCCTGGTCCGGCCCCGCCGGGAACGCCGGGCCTGCTGTGCCGGTGCGCGTTCTGCAAGGGGCTGCGGGATTTGCTTTACGGGCGATGACGGATCGGTCAACGTGCAAGACTATGTCGATCTGCAGGAAGGGGACTCAGGATGGTTGAAGTCGTACAGGGCCGCGAGGTGACGATCACCTTTGACGCCACGCGCTGCGTGCATTCGCGCAACTGCGTTCTGGGGCACCCCGAGGTGTTCGTGCCCAACGTCAAGGGCGACTGGATTTACCCCGACGCCGCCCCAGCCGCGACCGTTCTGCAGATCGGCGTTGCCTGCCCGTCGGGTGCGATCCGCGTCACCCGCAATGACGGTTCGGCCACGTCCGAGGTGCCGCCCGTGGTCAATACGCTGCGCCTGCGCGAAAACGGGCCCCTGTCGCTTGAGGCGCCGATGCTGATCGGCGGCGTCGCGGCAAGCAGCGTGCGCGCCACCCTGTGCCGCTGCGGTGCCTCGCGCAACAAGCCCTATTGCGACGGCAGCCATGCCGAGGCCGGTTTTGTCGCCACGGGCGAGGCACCGGTGAAAGAGTCTGAACCGCTGGCCGCGCGTGATGGTCCGGTCGAGGTTGTGCCACTGCCGAACGGGCCGCTGAAGCTTGCAGGCAATATCGAGGTCGTGTCCGGCACCGGCAAAACCCTGAACCGGGCGACTCAGCTTTTCCTGTGCCGCTGTGGTCAGTCCAAGACCAAGCCGTATTGCGATGGCAGTCACAAGGCGGCGGGCTTTCAGGCCGACTGAACCCGCAGGCCGCGCGTTCAGGGCAACGCGCGGTCACCACCATGATTTTTCCGCGAAAAATTCTGCCCGCTTCGCCGGGTATCTCGCGTCCCCGCAGATTTTTCGCAGAAAAATCGGTTCCGACCATTGCGCGGCACCGCGCTAGCATCCAGCCGGGCGGCCCCGGTCAGGCCCGCCCGGTCAGGCGCGCATCAAACGGGTAGGTTGTCAGGTTCTCGAACCCCGTTTCGGTGATCAGCACCTGATCCTCCAGCTTGATCGAGAAATCGCCCCCCTCCGGGCTGACCAGAGCCTCGACACAGATCACGTTGCCCGGCTCCAGCACGGCATCGAAGGCACCTTCGGTATAGCCGTCGGGATAGGTAACATAGGGCCATTCGTCGCACAGCCCCACGCCATGCATCTTGCAGGAATACTTCTGCCGCCAGTACTGCGCGTCAAGCTGATGGCCGCCATGGACCAGCTCCTTGATCGAAACCCCCGGCTTCAGCATTGCCATGTTGGTGGCGATATGGTCCATCGCATGACCCATCGCCGAGATCATCGCATTGGTCGGGCGCCCGTCGCCCACCCACCAGGTGCGCGAGATGTCGATGCACATGCCATAGGCCCCGATCAGGTCGGTATCAAAGGCCACGATTTCATTGTTCTGCACGATCCGTGGCCCGCATTCCTGAAACCAGGGATTGGTGCGCGGACCCGAGGCAAGCAGGCGGGTTTCAATCCATTCGCCGCCGCGCCGGATGTTTTCGGCATGCAGCACCGACCAGATGTCATCCTCGCTCATGCCCCCGCCGGGGACACCACAGCGCGTGGCGCGTTCCATCACCGCAATGGCGCTTTCGCAGGCATGGTGGGCGCAGCGCATGGCCGCGATGTCTTCGGGCCCCTTGACCGCGCGGACCCGCTCGGTCACCTCTTCGCCTTCCACCACGTCAAAGCCGATGCGTTCCAGCGCGCGCAGGCCGACGATCATGATCTTGTCCACGGCAAGCCGGCGGTTTGTCCCGGCATGGGCGCGCATGATCTCATCCACCTGGGCGGCAAAGCCCCTGGCCGCATCTTCGCCCCGGTCGCCGGTGGAGTTGTAAAAGAAGGTCGCGCCTGACCGGACTTCCTTGATCAGCGGATTGAATGTCACCAGAAACGGCGCGTTCTTGTATTCCCAGATCACCATGTGCCCGTCCGCACAGAGCAGCACGGCCCGGAACGGGTTGTGCGTGTTCCACAGCTGCATGTTGGTGGTATCGGTCGCATAGCGGATGTTCAGCGGGTCGAACATCAAGAGCCCGCCATAGTCACGCTGCACCAGCGCCTGCGTCAGCCGCGCCCAGCGGAACTGGCGCATCGCGGCCAGATCGGGCGGGGTCAGGCCCGCCGCCGCCCATTCGGCAAAGGCAAGCTGCGTCGGGCCGATTTCCACCCGGTTGTTGTCGTTGGGCGTGCCATCGGCCAGCACGGCCCCCCGGCCAGGGTCAATCTTGCGGCGGTCGGCGTAATGCTGGTTCATCGCGGCCCTCTGCTTTTGGTGCAGCGTCCCGCAGCGCATCCCGCCCGGCTTGCCTGCGCGCGACCTTGAACTGTCGGTTTCCTGCCCTTCCGCCGGGCGCGCGGCCCGGCTAGAACCGGGGAATGTCCCTGATCCTGCAAAACACGCTGCCCTTTGCGCCCTGGATGGACCCGCGTACCAACCGTCTTCCCGGCGTGTTGCCGCTGGAGGGGGACGACTGGCTGCGGGTGGACGAGGCTTTTGCGGCGCAGATGGCCGAGCGCGACCGGCTGATCCGGGAGGTGCCCGATCTGGTTCATGCGCTTTTGCCACCAGGCGTTTCTGCTGCGCAGGAACTTTACAGGCGCGTGCTGGCCCGGCTGGCCACAGAAACGGGATATGCCGTGGGGGCAGATGCGGTGCAGCGCCCTGATGGTGTCACAATCCCGCTGGACCCGGCGCAGCCGCTGCTGACCCTGGGGCGGCTGGTGCAGGAAGACCTGTGCCTGATGGACTCTGTGGGCGGCGAACACGTCCTGACCGGGGCGATCCTGTGCTTTCCGGCAAGCTGGACCCTGGCGCAGAAGATCGGACGGCCGCTGTCGGACATTCACATTTCGGTGCCGTCCTATGACGAGGGGATCGCGCGGCGCGTGCAGCGCATGTTCGATGCGATCCGCCCTGAACAACCGCTGTGGCGCGCCAATGCGCTGCTGTATGATGACCCGACGCTGTTCCAGCCCCGGCGGGAAGGCGTGCCCCGTCCGCGTCCGGTCGAAAAGACCTATCTGCGGTCGGAACGGCAATGCCTGTTGCGCCTGCCCGAAACGCGGGCTGTGGTGTTCACGATTCACACCTGGGTCCTGCGGCGGTCCGACCTGCCACCGGAGGCCGAAGCCGCGATCCTGGCGCTTCACCCCTGACGGGACGAGGCAACGTAAAACAAAGGGCGCGCCCTGCGGCACGCCCTTGTCGAATCAGCAAAGCCCGCCGGATCAGCAGGAATAGTACATCAGATATTCGATCGGGTGCGGCGTGTGTTCGTAGGCATAAACCTCTTCCCACTTCAGCGCCATGTAGGCGTCCAGCTGGTCCTTTGTGAACACGTCCCCGGCCAGCAGGAAGTCGTGGTCTTTCTGCAGCTCTTCCAGCGCCTCGCGCAGCGAGCCGCAGACCGTCGGGATCGCCGCCAGCTCTTCCGGGGGCAGATCATAAAGATCCTTGTCCGAGGCAGGGCCGGGATCGATCTTGTTGCGGATGCCGTCCAGACCGGCCATCAGCAGCGCCGCGAAAGCCAGATAGGGGTTGGCCGCAGGATCGGGGAAGCGGGCTTCCACGCGCTTGGCCTTGGGCGATTCCGTCCACGGAATGCGCACGCAGCCCGAGCGGTTGCGGGCCGAGTAGGCGCGCAGAACCGGTGCCTCGAAGCCCGGGATCAGGCGCTTGTAGCTGTTGGTTGACGGGTTGGTGATGGCGTTCAGCGCCTTGGCATGCTTCAGAAGCCCGCCGATGAAATACAGCGCCTCTTGCGAAAGGTCGGCATATTTGTCGCCTGCAAACAGGGGCTTGCCACCCTTCCAGATCGACATGTTCACATGCATCCCCGACCCGTTGTCGCCCTTCATCGGTTTCGGCATGAAGGTGACGGTCTTGCCATAGGCATGGGCCACGTTGTGGATGACATACTTGTACTTCTGGATATTGTCGGCCTGGTCAACCAGACCGCTGAAGATCATGCCCAGTTCGTGCTGGCAGGTGGCCACTTCGTGGTGATGCTTGTCCACCTTGATGCCCATGCGCTTCATCGTCGACAGCATCTCGCTGCGGATATCCTGCGCCTCGTCCACGGGGTTGACCGGGAAGTAGCCGCCCTTGTGCGCCGCGCGGTGGCCGTAGTTGCCGCCTTCGGTCACGCTGCCGGTGTTCCAGGCTGCCGCTTCCGCGTCGATCTCGTAAGACACTTTGGCCGGGGTGATCGAATAGCGCACGTCGTCGAACAGGAAGAATTCCGCTTCCGGCCCGCAATAGAACGCATCGCCGATCCCCGAGGACTTAAGATACGCCTCTGCCTTCAGCGCGGTCTGGCGCGGGCAGCGCGAATAGGCCTCTCCGGTGTCCGGTTCGACCACGACGCAATGCACGCACATGGTCTTTTCGGCATAGAACGGATCGATGTAGACCGAGCCCGGATCGGGGATCAGCTTCATGTCGGACTGGTCGATGGATTTCCAGCCGGCAATCGACGAGCCGTCGAACATGAAGCCTTCTTCCCAGAAGTCTTCGTCGACGAGGTCGGCCACAAGCGTGACGTGCTGCAACTTGCCCTTCGGGTCGGTGAAACGGATGTCGACATATTCGACATCCTCGTCCTGCATCAGTTTCAGGGCAGCCTTTACCTTGCTCATCTTGAGGTCGTTCCTTCTGCTTGAGGATCATTGCGGCGGCTGGGTGCCAGCCGGACAGGGGAGAGAGGTCAAATCGCATCCTCGCCGGATTCGCCGGTACGGATACGGATGGCCTGTTCAACGGGAGAGACGAAAATCTTGCCGTCCCCGATCTTGTCGGTTCTGGCGGCGGTGATGATTGCCTGGATTGCGGCGTCGACCATATCGTCGGCAAGGACCACTTCAATTTTGACTTTCGGTAGGAAATCAACGACATATTCGGCACCCCGGTAAAGTTCCGTATGCCCTTTCTGCCGTCCGAACCCCTTGACTTCGGTCACTGAAAGCCCCTGGATCCCGGCCTCTTGAAGGGCTTCCTTCACCTCGTCAAGCTTGAAGGGCTTGATGATCGCCTCGATCTTCTTCATCGGCCGACTCCCGGCAATTCTGAATCTGCCGTCACTGACCACTTTCAAACCGGGGCGACAATTGGCTAGGCTGCGACTGTCCTGACGCCGGGCGGAAATCCCCGCGCTGCGCCACGAAAAAAGGCAAAGCGCCTGTGTTTTGGGCGGTTTGCGAACAATGGGGCAGGAAAATGACCTATCTGCTGACATCTGCCCAAATCCGGGCCATTGAAAGCAGCGCAATTGCCTCGGGGCAGGTGACCGGACAGGTCCTGATGGCCCGCGCCGGGCAGGCTGTTGTGACGGCGGTGCAGGCCGCCTGGCCCGGCAGAACTGGCCCCGTGGTTGTGTTCTGCGGGCCGGGCAACAATGGCGGCGACGGTTATGTCATCGCCCGTCTGCTGGATGCGGCGGGGCACGCGGTTTCGGTCTTTTCCTGTGGCGACAGCCTGACGCCCGATGCCCGGCAGGCCCGTTCCGGCTGGACCGGCACGGTCTTGCCGCTTGCCGCGCTGGAGCGGCCACATCTGGCGCAGGCCCCGCTGGTGATCGATGCCCTGTTCGGAACCGGCCTTGCGCGGCCCGTTGCGGCGGATGTCTGGGGGGCCATTGCCATGGCGCAGGACAGCGGCTGCCCGGTTGTTGCGGTGGATATCCTGAGCGGGCTTTGTTCCGACAGCGGCCGCATCCGGGCCGATGCGGGCTATCTTGACCGCCCGGCCACGATGACCGTGACCTTCGACAGCCCCCGTCTGGGCCATATGCTGGCCGATGCTGCGCGGCTGTCGGGGCAGCTTGTCGTGGCCGATATCGGCCTGGGCCCCTGGCGTCAGGCCTGGGCGCGCGGGCGCGATGCAGAGCTGGCCGAAGCCGCCACACCGTCCGGTCTGCTGGCCAAGGAGGGCGGGCACAAGTACAGCCATGGCCATGCCCTGATTCTGGGCGGCGGTCCGGGGCAGGGCGGGGCCGCCCGGCTGGCGGCCCGCGCGGCACTGCGGGTCGGGGCGGGGCTTGTCACCGTGGCCTGTCCGGCAGCCGCGCTTGCCGAAAATGCCGCGCGGCTGGACGCCGTCATGCTGCACGGCGTGGCGGACGGGGCGGCCCTGTCGCGGACGCTTGCCGACCCGCGGATCACCGCCCTCTGTCTTGGGCCGGCGCTGGGGCGCGGGGCGCGCGAGGTCGGGCTGGTCAGTGCCGCCCTTGGCGCAGGCCGGGCCACAGTTCTGGACGCGGATGCCCTGACCCTGGTGGCAGAGGTCCCCGCCTTGCGCGCGGCCCTTCATCCGCGCTGTGTCCTGACCCCGCATGACGGCGAGTTTGCGCGGCCGTTTGCGCAGATCGCGGCGCGGCGGACCGGCCCGGTGAACGCCGGGACACCGGCATTCTCAAAGGTGGATGCGGCACGGCAGGCGGCAAAAGATGCGGGCTGTGTCGTACTTCTCAAAGGGGCCGACACGGTGATTGCCGCCCCGGACGGGCGGTGTTGCGTGCATGCCTCTGTGCGCGACCGTGCGTCCCCATGGCTGGCGACGGCCGGATCAGGCGATGTGCTGGCGGGTCTGATCGCCGGACTTCTGGCGCGGGGCTTCGGCCCGTTCATGGCGGCGGAAACGGCGGTCTGGCTGCACGCGGAAGCGGCCTTGCTGTTCGGTCCCGGTCTGATTGCGGAAGACCTGCCCGATCTGCTGCCGCCGGTGCTGCGCCGGCTGCTGGAGCAGCGCAGTCCAGCGGCCTTGGCGGCCCTGCCCACCGATACCGGTCCCTTCCTGTAACCTGCAACCCCGGGGGGCAGGGCGAACAGAGGCTGCGAATTCCCCTCGTATCCGCCGCGCCGCTTTGCTAGACAGATCGCCGTTCCAAACGGTCTTTGCGCCGTCGGGAACGGGATGCGGGCGTGGCGGAATTGGCAGACGCACCAGATTTAGGTTCTGGCGCCGCAAGGCGTGGGGGTTCAAGTCCCTTCGCCCGCACCAGATCGACCCGGTCGGACCCCGCCGACGCCAGGTGCCGGCCATGCCGGAAACGCTGCCAAATTCCCCCTCGCATCGCCCCGGAAGCTTTGCTAGAAGGCCCGGGGTTTGGCTGCCCTGGCATTGTCGGGGGCAGTGGCGTTTTGTGTTTCGCGTGCTGGCGGAACGGGAAGGGCGCCCAGGGACATTGGGTCCGGATCAGCGGCGCCAGAAGGGGATGCCCTTTGCCCGCCCCGGTGAGGAAAAAAGGACAAGATGATGCAGGTTACCGAAACCCTGAACGAAGGTCTGAAGCGCGCCTACACCATTACGGTGACGGCGGCCGAGCTTGACGCCAAGGTCCAGGAAAAGCTGGTCGAGGCGCAGCCCGAGGTCGAGATGAAGGGCTTCCGCAAGGGCAAGGTTCCGATGGCCATGCTGCGCAAGCAGTTCGGCACCCGTCTGATGGGCGATGCGATGCAGGATGCCATCGACGGCGCGATGAAATCGCATTTCGCCGCCAGCGGCGACCGCCCGGCCCTGCAACCCGAAGTCAGGATGGTGGGCGGCGAAACCTGGGCCGAGGGGCAGGATGTGGTCGTCGAGATGACCTATGAGGCGCTGCCGCCGATCCCGGAGTTCGATGCGGGCAAGGTCGTGCTGGAGCGTTTGGTCGTAAAGGCCGAGGCTGCCGCCGTGGACGAGGCCCTGGCAAATCTGGCTGGGTCTGCCCAGTCGTTCGAAGACGGCAAGAAAGGTTCCAAGGCCAAGAACGGCGATCAGGTGGTGATCGACTTTGCCGGAACGGTCGATGGAGAGCCGTTCGAAGGCGGGTCGGCCGAAGACTTTCCCCTTGTGCTTGGTTCGGGCTCGTTCATTCCGGGGTTCGAGGACCAGTTGATCGGAGCGAGGGCGGGCGATGAGATTTCGGTGAACGTGACCTTCCCCGAGTCCTATGGCGCCAGGCATCTGGCCGGCAAGGCCGCGGTCTTTGCCTGTACCGTGAAGGCCGTGAAAAGCCCGAAACCTGCCGTGATCGACGACGAACTGGCCAAGAAATACGGTGCCGAAAGCCTAGATGCGCTGAAGGTGCAGATCGCCGAGCGGCTTGAGGCGGAATATCTGGGTGCAGCGCGGGCGGTGATGAAGCGTGCGCTGCTGGATCAGCTTGATGCGCTGGTGAAGTTCGACCTGCCTGCGTCGCTGGTAACGGCCGAGGCAAACCAGATTGCCCACCAGCTGTGGCATGAAGAGCACCCCGAAGTGCATGGGCACGACCACGGCACCGTGGAGCCGACGGATGAGCACAAATCGCTGGCCGAGCGCCGCGTGCGCCTTGGCCTGCTGCTGGCCGAAATGGGTCGCAAGGCCGAAATCACCGTGACGGACGCCGAAATGACCAGGGCCGTGCTGGCCCAGGCCCGTCAGTATCCGGGGCAGGAGCGTGCCTTTTTCGAATTCGTCCAGAAGAATCCGCAGATGCAGCAGCAGTTGCGCGCGCCGATCTTCGAGGACAAGGTGGTGGACCACATCGTGGCCGCTGCCAGCGTGACGGAGAAAGCCGCGATGAAGGAAGAGCTGCAAAAGGCGGTCGAGGCACTTGACGACATCTGAGTGCCGCTGCGCGAGATTGCAGAAAGGGCCGCACCGGGGGGTGTGGCCCTTTTCCTTTCGCGGGGCGAGTTCCTGCCGGATCAGGCGCAGGCGCGCGTCAGGTTGGTCGGAGCAATGGCCCCGTGCGGGTTTTCTGTGCGGCGCAGGGACAGAAGCATCCGATATTCCGTTGATCTGAAACGAAACAAGGCACCCCATGGGGTGCCTTGTTTTCGGCCCGGTGTCTGAACGGGGTCAGGAGGCGTCGGTGATGAATTTCACCGCATCGCCGAAGGTCTGGATCGTTTCGGCGGCATCATCGGGGATCTCGATGCCAAATTCTTCTTCGAATGCCATCACCAGTTCGACCGTATCAAGGCTGTCGGCGCCCAGATCATCGATGAACGAGGCATGATCCGTTACTTTGTCAGCATCAACGCCCAGATGCTCGACGACGATCTTCTTCACGCGGTCGGCGATGTCGCTCATGTCAGTCCCTCTCAAAGATGCGGGAAGCCCCGCTTTGTCTGTTTCCGGTCGGCCCGGCATTGGTTTTGCCAGACATAAGGCCGACATGGCCTGCGCACCTGCCGCCCGTTCTGCGCGCCTATAGCAAGGGTGTCCGCGCAAGGCAAACCCTTTCCCGTGGCGCTGTCCTGCCCTAGATCATCGCCATGCCGCCGTTCACGTGCAAGACCGCGCCGGTCACATAACCCGCTTCGGGGCTGGCGAGATAAAGGACGGCGGCGGCGATTTCCGAAGCCTCGCCCATCCGCCCGGCGGGGATTGATGTCAGGATGCGGGTCTTTTGGTCTTCGCTCAGCTTTTCGGTCATGGCCGTGGTGATAAAGCCCGGGGCCACGCAGTTCACCGTGATGTTGCGGCTTGCCACCTCGGCCGCCAGCGATTTCGACATGCCCACCATGCCCGCCTTCGCGGCGGCATAGTTGGCCTGGCCGGGGTTGCCGGTGGCCCCCACGACAGAAGAGATATTCACGATCCGCCCCCAGCGGGTCTTCATCATGCCGCGCAGCACACCCCGGCACAGGCGGAAGGCAGAGGTGAGGTTCACGTCGATCACCGACTGCCAGTCCTCGTCGGACATCCGCAGGAAAAGGGTGTCGCGGGTGATGCCGGCGTTGTTGACAAGAATATCGACCGATCCCATCGCCGCCGCCGCCGCCTTTGGCAGCGCCTCGACCGAGGCGGGATCGGCCAGATCGCAGGTCAGCACATGGGCGCGGCTGCCCAGGTCTGCCGCCAGCGCCTCAAGCGGGGCGGTGCGGGTGCCCGAAAGGGCCACGGTGGCCCCGGCGGCGTGCAGCGCCTGGGCGATGGCCCCGCCGATGCCCCCCGATGCGCCGGTCACCAGCGCGGTCTTGCCTGTCAGATCGAACATTGTCGCGCTCCTCAGTTCTGGTTCGTTGCCTCGGCCACCGCTGCCGCCACCTCTTCGGGCGAGCCGATGGCGCGGGTGGTGATGCCGGGGGAGATGCGCCTGACCATGCCCGACAGGGCCTTGCCTGCGCCGATCTCCCAGATTTCGGTGACGCCCTGTGCGGCCATCCACAGCACGGATTCGCGCCAGCGCACCGAACCTGTGACCTGTTCGACCAGAAGGGCGCGGATCACCTCGGGGTCGCTGACCGCCGTGGCGCGCACATTGGCGACCAGCGGCACGCGGGGGGGCAGCAAGGTGACACGGGCCAGCGCCCTTGCCATGGCATCGGCGGCGGGTTGCATCAGGGCGCAGTGAAAGGGGGCGCTGACGGGCAAGAGCAAGGCGCGTTTGGCACCCCTGGCCCTGGCGATGTCGACGGCGCGTTCCACCGCGCCGCGATGCCCCGAGACCACCACCTGGGCCGGATCATTGTCATTCGCGGCCTGACAGACCCCGTCCTGCGCCGCTTCGGCGGCAACCTCGGCGGCGGCGGCGAAATCCAGGCCCAAGAGGGCGGCCATGGCACCAACCCCAAGGGGGACGGCCGCCTGCATGGCCTCGCCCCGCAGACGCAGCAGGCGGGCGGTATCGGCCAGGCTGAGGGCACCGGCGGCGCAAAGGGCGGAGTATTCCCCCAGCGAGTGCCCCGCGACAAACGCCACAGAGCCGGTGTCCAGTCCCTCGGCCTCCAGCGCGCGCAGGGCGGCGATGGAGGTGGCCATCAGGGCGGGCTGGGCGTTGCGGGTCAGCTGCAGCTGGTCGGCCTGGCCGTTCCAGATCAGGTCCGAAAGGTTTTCCGACAGGGCGTCGTCCACCTCGGCGAAAACCGCACGGGCGGCGGGGCTGGCTGCCGCCAGATCGCGCCCCATGCCGATGGTTTGCGCCCCCTGGCCCGGAAATACGAATGCGCGTGTCACGGTCTGCGTGCCCCCCTGGCGTCTTTTCCGACCGCATAGCGCGGCAGGCGCGCCCGCGCAATCTTTGCGCAGGTGCCGGCCATGCCGGGAGGCATGTTCCTGCGGCCAGATGAGCCACCGAAAACAGCCGTCACCGGGTGCCGGATATGGCCCTTGAGGAAGACCGCGCCGGAAACCGCAAGGGCAACGGCCCGGAAAACCGCGCAATCCTTTGCAAGTTCAGCGTGAAGCTGCTTGGAAACGCCAGCCCGAAAAACGCGGTCGACCGAGAACGCAAGCGCACAGGACGGTTCGATGGCGTCGCAAGATCAGCCATCGGCCAAATGCGTTTGCTCTGAGCACCGGATAGGGATGGTACGATGCACGGAAAAATCCTATTGATTCTCCCCCAGGATGTGAACATGACAGAAATCGACCGGACATTCTTTGCCGAGCCGCAAGGCTGGTCCCTGACATTGCAGACGATTCCACTGTCACGGTGAGCCGATGAACCTGCCGCCAGAAGCACAGATCTTGATCATCAACGCCGTTATCCTGGGCGTGGCATATCTGGGCATTTACCCGTCCTTCAAGACCATAACTCTCACGAAAGTGGCGGTCGCCGACTGCGTTCTGTCGGGGCTGAGTTTGCTTGTGGCGGGGGCATTGTTCTGGGGAACCGGCGTCGAATTCTCGATGCTGCTGTTTTCAACCAACTGGTTCGGATTTTCGATCCTGACCATGTTGCTGATGGAGCTGCCCTTGTTCCACTGGTTTTGTCAGAAGCGCGGATTAAAGCCATTCGAGATTGACGAGGACTGACAGCACAGTCTGTCACATCCCCCGATCCCACCCGCGATCCCGCTGCGCTGTCCGCCGCATCCTGCGCTCGGGGGTGGTCCGACGCCTTTGCCTGATCAGCCACCGGTCAAACGCGACAGCCCTGTTCCTACGGGCCGGTGGGGTTGCATCCGTGCGGGGCCTGTGTATAAGGCCGCATCCTTCCGCTTACCCACGTAACCGGTGCACCCCCTCGTGGACGGGCTGCGGAAGTGCAAAGGCCCGTCCTGTGAAATGCACCCGACAAGACTGGAGACGACATGCCGCTTTACGAGCATGTGTTCATATCGCGTCAGGACCTTTCCAACACGCAGGCCGAAGGCCTGATCGAACACTTCACGGCCATCCTTGCGGACAACGGCGGCAAGGTCGTTGAAAACGAGTACTGGGGCGTCAAGACGATGGCCTACAAGATCAACAAGAACCGCAAGGGCCACTATGCCTTTCTGAAATCGGACGCGCCTGCCGCAGCCGTGCAGGAAATGGAACGCCTGATGCGCCTGCATGACGATGTGATGCGTGTGCTGACCGTGAAGGTCGACAAGCACGAGGAAGGCCCGTCCATACAGATGCAGAAGCGCGATGACCGTGGCGAGCGTGGCGACCGGCCCGACAGGGGCGAGCGGCCCGAACGCGGCTTCGGCGGCGATCGCGGTGACCGGGGCGGCTTCGGCGGTGACCGGGGCGGCTTTGGCGGCGGCGACCGCCGACGTTGATCAGGAGGGAATTGAAAATCATGGCGAACAAACCGTTCTTCCGCCGCCGCAAGGTCTGCCCCTTTTCCGGCGACAATGCCCCGGTTATCGACTACAAGGATACGCGGCTGCTGCAGCGCTATGTGTCCGAGCGCGGCAAGATCGTGCCGTCGCGTATCACGGCCGTTTCGGCCAAGAAGCAGCGTGAGCTGGCCCGCGCGATCAAGCGCGCCCGCTTTCTTGCGCTGCTGCCCTATGCCGTGAAGTAAGGAGAAAGACACATGCAAGTCATCCTTCTTCAGCGTGTGGCCAAGCTTGGCCAGATGGGCGAGGTCGTGACCGTCAAGGACGGATACGCCCGCAACTTTCTTCTTCCGCAGGGCAAGGCACTGCGGGCGAACGAGGCCAACATCAAGTCGTTCGAAGCCAAGAAATCACAGCTAGAGATGCAGAACCTGGAGACCAGGAAAGCGGCGGAATCTGCTGCCGCAAAGCTGGACGGACAGGTTTTTGTCGTGATCCGCTCTGCCTCGGACGCGGGGGCGCTGTACGGGTCCGTGACGACCCGTGACGCTGCCGAGGCCGCAACCGAAGCCGGGTTCACGGTGAACCGGGCGCAGATCGTGCTGGACCGCCCGATCAAGGAACTTGGGATGCACAGGGTTACGGTCGTGCTGCACCCGGAGGTTTCGGTGAAGATCAGCCTGAACGTGGCGCGTTCGGCGGAAGAAGCCGAACTTCAGGCCTCGGGCAAGTCGATCCAGGAGCTGGCGGCGGAAGCCGAGGCGGCTGCGGATTTCGAGATCGCCGAGTTGTTCGACGAAATGGGCGCTGCCAACGATTTCGATCCGCGCGACGCGCGCTGATTCTTTTCGTCAGCCATGGAAACCGCGCCGGGACACCGGCGCGGTTTTTTCATGGCCGGAACCGGCCCGCCTGCCTGATCCCGGGTGGGGGGCTGTCTGGCCCACGGCCATTGTTGGATATTCTGCGGTTGAAGCGGCAGGGGGCCATTGCCGCCATGCGCGACAGGATAGATATCCGGATGTCCGTGTTCAGCGATTATCATTATTGTTGAACATGGAATCATGTTCAACAGAAATTTCCCTGTCCCAAGTTGAATGAAATCTTGCCAGATTCTCTTGTGTTCAACAATTCTATGTTCAACGGAATTGCTTTTTGTTTTACATCTCTGCATGTTCAACGAAGTCGACGGTTGCAAAGGAAGACATGATGTTCAACAAAAGCTTCTTGGGTTGAACAAGCCATGATCCGGCATCATTCCCCGCTTGCCCGCGCGGTTTATCAGGATTTTCTGGGGTCGTTTGGCGAAGGGCAGCTCGCAGCCCTGCGCGGATCACCCACGCTGGAGGAGCGGTCGGGGCGAAGATACTGGTATGACAGCTACCGTGTCGGGGATCAGGTTCGCAAGCGCTACATCGGCGAGGATACGCCCGACCTGGCACAGCGCATGGCGCTGCACCGCGAAGATGCCCGGCGCAAGAAGGAGGGGGCCGGCCACCGGGCGAGGCTGGTGCGCCTGCTGCGGGCCGAGGGGTTTCTGCCGATTGACGGTGGGACCGGAGCCATCCTGAATGCGCTGGCGAAAACCGGGGTGTTCCGGACGGGCGGCACCATCGTGGGGACCAGCGCCTTCCGGCTTTACGAGGGTGAGCTTGGATTGCGCTTGGGTTCCGATCCCGCTGCCGGGACGGATGATGCAGATATGGCGCGGTTTGAACGGCTGTCGCTGGCCCTTGACGACAGGGTCGACGCATCCCTGCCGGAAAGCTTTCGCGATCTGGAATTTTCGTCTGGACCCGGCCCGAACTGGGCGGCGGTCTGGAAATGGAAGCAGACCCGGTCCGGGACGGTGATCGATTTCCTGACGCCGTCGATCCGGTCCGGGGAAGGTATCCGGGATCTGCCTGCCTTGGGGGTTTCGGCGCGGTCGCTGGATTTTCTGGACTATCTGATTGCCGATCCGATCAAGGCTGCCGTCGCGTACCGATCCGGTGTCCTGGTGCAAGTCCCGCGGCCGGAACGCTATGCCATGCACAAGCTTGTGGTGGCCGACCGGCGGCAGGGCGGACCTGACGCGCCGAAATCGCGAAAGGACCGGGCGCAGGCCGCTTTCCTGATTGCCGCTTTGGCCAGGGACCGCCCAGAGGCGCTGCGCCTGGCCTATGAGGTGGCGATCGGAAACGGGGTGACGTGGCGCGACCGGATTGCGGCCAGCCTGAAGCGCATGCCGCGGACCTTTTCCGTGCTGGAAGCCCTGTAAGTGCCCATAAGCCCGGCCGCGAGGCCTGTTCCGGTTGTTCCCGGGGCGTTGTTGCGCCCAGGGTGACAGGCGTGTATCACCGCGCGCAGGTTCGAATGGGTGGGAGCGTTTCATGCGTCGGGTGGTTGTTACGGGTCTGGGCATGGTCACGCCGCTTGCCTGCGGGGTCGAGAAGACCTGGGAACGCCTGATTGCGGGTCAGTCGGGCGCGGGGCCGATCACGCGGTTCGATGCCTCGAACGTGGTGACGCAATATGCCTGCGAGATTCCGATGGGCGATGGCAGCGACGGCACCTTCAACCCGGACGACTGGATGGAGCCGAAGGACCGCCGTAAGGTTGATGATTTCATCCTGTACGGAATGGCGGCGGCGGTTCAGGCGGTGCGCGATTCCGGCTGGGAGCCGGTGACGGAAGATGACCGCTGCGCGACCGGGGTGTTGCTGGGTTCGGGCATCGGCGGGCTGTCTTCGATTGCGGAGACCGCCATTCTGATCCGGGATAAGGGACCGAAGCGGGTATCGCCCTTTTTCATTCCGGCGGCGCTGATCAATCTGATTTCCGGTCAGGTTTCGATCCGCTTCGGGTTCAAGGGGCCAAACCATGCGGTGGTGACCGCCTGTTCAACCGGCGCGCATGCCATTGGCGATGCGGCGCGGCTGATCCAATGGGGCGACGCTGATGTGATGATTGCAGGCGGTGCCGAAAGCCCGATCAGCGAGATCGGCATCGCCGGCTTCAACGCCTGCAAGGCGCTGTCCACCAAGCGCGCCGATGATCCGACCAAAGCCTCGCGCCCCTATGATGCGGACCGGGACGGGTTTGTCATGGGCGAAGGCGCGGGCGTGGTGGTGCTGGAGGAATACGGGCATGCCAGGGCGCGCGGCGCGAAGATTTACGCCGAAGTTCTGGGATACGGCCTGTCGGGCGATGCCTATCATATCACCGCCCCGAGCGAAGACGGCGATGGCGGGTTCCGCAGCATGAAAATGGCGCTCAAGCGCGCCGGGCTGCAGGCGTCCGACATTGATTACATCAACGCCCATGGAACCAGCACGATGGCCGATACCATCGAACTGGGCGCGGTGGAGCGGCTTTTGGGCGATGCGGCGACAGAGGCGACCATGAGTTCGACAAAATCCTCGATCGGGCATCTTCTGGGGGCGGCGGGCGCGGTGGAGGCGATTTTCTGTGTGCTGGCGATCCGCGATGGCATTGCACCACCGACGATCAATCTCGATACCCCTGAGGTTACCGCAAAGCTTGATCTGGCGCCGAACGTGGCACGCAGGCGCAAGATAGATGTTGCGCTGTCGAATTCCTTCGGGTTCGGCGGCACGAACGCGTCGCTGATCCTGGGGCGGGTGACAGACTGATGTGGAGGTCGGTGGCATCGAATGCGCTGACCCTGTTCGTGGTGCTGCTGGCCGTGGTGGCGGCGGTGCTGGCCTGGGGGCGCAAGGAGTTCACCGGGCCGGGGCCGCTGGCGGAGGCGGTCTGCATCCGGGTGGAACGCGGGGCATCGCTGGCGCAGATCAGCCGGGTGCTGGAAGAAAAGGGCGCGGTGACGGATGCACGCATCTTCCGCATCGGTGCGGAATATGCCGACCGGTCGGCGGATCTGAAATTCGGCAGCTATCTGGTGCCGCCCGGCGCATCCATGTCGCAGGTGCTGGAGATTGTGACGGCGGGCGGGCAATCGACCTGCGGGCGCGAGGTCAATTTCCGGATCGGCGTGACGGGTGCCGATATCGTCCTGCGCGAGCTTGATCCTGCGACGGAGTCCTACATCGAGGTTGTTAAGTTCGATGTGACGCAGCCGGCACCTGCGGCCTATGTGGATGCGGCAGGCGAGGATGACCTGCGCTGGCGCGTGACGCTGGCTGAAGGGGTCACAAGTTGGCAGGTGGTGGACAGCCTGCGGCGTGCCGATTTCCTTAACGGAGAGATTGCGGCCGTTCCGGCGGAAGGCACGCTGGCCCCGGACAGCTATGAGGTGACGCGCGGAGCCGACCGGGCGGCGCTGATCGCGGAGATGGAGGCGCGGCAGACCCGCATCCTGGCCGACCTTTGGGCCGCGCGGGCCGGGGGGTTGCCCTATGCCTCGGCGCAAGAGGCGCTGATCATGGCGTCGATCGTCGAGAAGGAAACCGGGATTGCCGAAGAGCGGCGGTTGGTGGCAGGCGTCTTTCTGAACCGGCTGGCGCAGGGGATGCGGCTGCAGACTGACCCGACGGTGATCTATGGCATCACGAGGGGCGAGGGCACCCTCGGACGCGGCTTGCGACAAAGCGAGCTGCAGCGCGAGACCCCCTATAACACCTATGTAATCGACGGGCTGCCGCCGACGCCGATTGCCAATCCCGGACGGCTGAGCATCGAAGCCGCGCTGAACCCGGAGGCAACGGACTATCTGTTCTTCGTTGCCGACGGCACGGGCGGGCATGTCTTTGCCGCGACCCTGGCCGAGCATAACGCCAATGTCGCCAAATGGCGTGCCATCGAGGCGCAGCGCGCAGCGGAAGGTGAGGCCGCAGACGGGGCGGCCGCGCCGGAAGAATGAAGAAAAGGTTAAGGCTGCGTACGCTAAGTATCTGGTGTCGATGAATTTTTTTCTTGACTTGCCGCCCGGTCCCCTGTAGGACTTGTGGCATGCTGGAAGAGGTGGGCAAGCGGCACGGGGTAACCCGGCGCCGCTTTTTCATTTGCCCATGCGATCCGGCCAGAAAGCGGGTGCGGGGGGTAATGACGAGTGATCTGCCTTCGGACGAGCCGCCGCCCGTCGATCTTCTGGCAGCGACAGAAGATCTGTACCGGCAGGCGGCGGAAGATCTGGTTCAGGCGCAGCGAAAGCTTCGGCAGGGTTCGGTGGACGAGGTCAAGGCCGCAACGCAGGCGGTGAAAGACCTTAAGGCCGCCTTCCAGTTGGTGATGGATGAAAGGACGCGCATTGAAAAACTCCGCAAGCAGGTTGCCGGGGTCGTCCACGGTTATGCGATCGACTTTGACGCGGCGCGAGCTGAGATCGGGCGCCGCCTGGCTTGCCTCCGCGACGCCGGAGGTGGTGGCTGAATTTCTGGGCGGGCTGGACGACAACGCGCTGCTTGCCCTGCCCTGGATGTTCGAGTTCTGGGCCTTTCCGCATCAGCTGCCCCCCGACGGGGCCTGGAAGACCTGGGTCGTCATGGGGGGGCGCGGGGCGGGAAAGACACGGGCGGGGGCAGAGTGGGTCCGCGCGGAAGTGGAAGGGTCAAGGCCGACGGATGCCGGCCGCGCAAGGCGGGTGGCGCTGGTCGGCGAGACGGTGGACCAGGTGCGCGAGGTGATGATCTTTGGCGACAGCGGCATCCTGACCTGTTCGCCGCCCGACCGCCGCCCGGAGTGGGAAGCCACCCGCAGACGGCTGGTCTGGCCCAATGGTGCGGTGGCGCAGGTGTATTCGGCGCATGATCCCGACAGTCTGCGCGGACCCCAGTTCGATGCGGCCTGGGTGGACGAGCTGGCGAAGTGGAAGAAGGCGGGCGAGACCTGGGACATGCTGCAGTTCGCGCTGCGGCTGGGGACCAATCCGCGACAGGTCGTCACCACAACGCCGCGCAATGTCGAAGTGCTGAAGGCGGTGCTGAAGAACCCGTCCACCGTTCTGACACATGCACCGACCGAGGCGAACCGGGCCTATCTGGCCGCAAGTTTTCTGGAGGAAATCCGCAGCCGCTATGGCGGGACGTGGATGGGGCGGCAGGAGCTGGACGGCATCCTGCTGGAAGAGGTCGAAGGCGCGCTGTGGACGGCCGCACAGCTTGAGGCGTTGCGCCTGCCGGAGGCGCCGCCGCTGGACCGGATCGTGGTGGCGATCGATCCGCCGGTGACCGGACATCGCGGATCCGATGCCTGCGGGATCCTTGTGGTGGGGGCGATCACCGAGGGCCCACCGCAGAACTGGCGCGCGGTGGTTCTGGAGGATGCAAGTGTCCTGGCGGCAAAGCCGCAGGCCTGGGCGCAGGCCGCGATCGACGCGTTTCACCGCCACCGGGCCGACCGTCTGGTGGCAGAGGTCAACCAGGGTGGTGCGCTGGTGGAAAGCCTGATCCGCCAGTTCGATGCGCTGATCCCCTATCGGGCGGTGCATGCGGCGCGCGGCAAGGCGCAGCGGGCGGAGCCGGTGGCGGCGCTGTATGAGCAGGGGCGCGTGCAGCATCTGGGCGGGCTGGGCGACCTGGAAGACCAGATGTGCCGCTTTGCGCGGCAGGGATATGCCGGACCGGGCAGCCCGGACCGGGTTGATGCCTTGGTCTGGGCGCTGACCGACCTGATGATTGAACCGGCCCGGTCGTGGCAAAGACCGGGCATCCGGACGCTTTAGCCGGGCAGTCCCCGACAAACGATCATGCTGAAGGGTATTGGCGACCGCGCCAGGCCCCGAGGCGGCATGCCCGATGACAGAGGAGCAGTTTCGCCATGAAGTTCGACTTTCTGAGGCGCGGGCGGGGGCAGGGGCCGGAGCACAAGGCCTCGGCCACGGGGGCGCTGGTGACATTCCGCGGGGGCGGGCGGGCGGTGTGGAGCCCGAGGGACACGGTTTCGCTGACGCGGACCGGCTTTCAGAGCAACCCGGTGGCCTTTCGCGCGGTCAAGCTGATTGCCGAAGCCGCCTCTGCCCTGCCGGTGATCCTGCAGGACCGCAGCCGGCGCTATGAGACGCATCCGGTGCTGGAGTTGATCCGGCGTCCGAATGCGGCGCAGGGGCGCGCCGACCTGTTCGAGGCGCTGTACGGGTTCCTGCTGCTGTCGGGAAACGGCTATGTGGAGGCCGTGCGGGGCGATGCGGCCCTGCCGGCAGAGTTGCATGTGCTGCGGCCGGACCGGATGAGCCTGGTTCCGGGTTCGGACGGCTGGCCCGCCGCCTATGACTATTCGGTCGGTGGGCGGACACACCGGTTTTCGATGACGGGCGGGCCGCCGCCCATCTGTCACATCCGCGCGTTCCATCCACAGGATGACCACTATGGTTTTTCGCCATTGCAGGCGGCGGGCGTGGCGGTGGACGTGCACAATTCCGCATCGGCCTGGTCGAAGGCGCTGCTCGACAATGCTGCCCGGCCATCGGGGGCGATCGTCTATCGGGGGGTGGACGGGCAGGGCAACCTGAGTGCCGATCAGTATGACCGGCTGGTGAGCGAGATGGAGAGCCATCATCAGGGCGCGCGCAATGCGGGCCGTCCGATGCTGCTGGAAGGGGGGCTGGACTGGAAGCCGATGGGCTTTTCCCCGTCTGACATGGAGTTCCAGCAGACCAAGGAGGCGGCGGCGCGCGAGATTGCGGTGGCCTTTGGCATTCCGCCGATGCTGATGGGGATCCCGGGCGAGGCGACCTATGCCAATTATCAGGAGGCCCACCGCGCCTTTTACCGGCTGACGGTGCTGCCGCTGGCGGGCAAGGTGACGGCTGCGATTTCGCAGTGGCTGTCGGCCTTTACCGGGGAAGAGGTGGAGCTGCGTCCCGACCCCGATCAGGTGCCTGCGCTGGCGGCAGATCGCGATCAGCAGTGGGCGCGCGTTGGTGCTGCGGATTTCCTGACCCCGGCAGAGAAGCGGGCCGCCCTTGGCCTGCCGCCGCTGGCGGAGGGCTGAGCATGCGGGACGCAGGCGGCGGATCGCGGTTTCTGTACGACAGTTTCGATGCGGCGGCCGCCCGGATCGAGGCGAATGAGCGGGTGGCGCAGGAACGCTGGGCGGCGCTGGAGTTCCGCCTTGGCCAGATCGATGCGGCGCTGGAGCGGCTGGAGAAGCGCATCTGGGTTGGGGTTTACGGCCTGGCCTGCTTTCTGCTGGCGCAGATGGCAGAGGCCGTGATTGCGGCAGCGATGAGGTAGCAGCGAGATGGATGAGATGACACAGGCGGGCGCGCCGGAGCGCAAGTTCCACCGTCCCGAGGCCGGGATCATGGTGACGGAGGGATCGCGGGTTGAAGGCTATGCCTCGATCTTCGGGCGCCGGGATCAGGGCGGGGATGTGGTGGGGCGCGGGGCCTATGCGGCGTCGCTTGCGGCGCTGGCGGCATCGGGCCGGCGGGTCAAGATGCTGTGGCAGCACGATCCGGCGCAGCCCATCGGGGTGTGGGATGAGGTGCGCGAGGATGCGACCGGTCTTTACGTGAAGGGCCGGATCCTGACCGATGTCGCACGGGGAAGGGAAGCCGCCGCCCTGCTGGCGGCTGGCGCGATCGACGGATTGTCGATCGGCTACCGAACGTTGCGGGCCGAGAGGGATGCCAAGGGGCAGCGGCTGCTGCAGGAGGTGGACCTTTGGGAAGTGTCGCTGGTGACCTTTCCCATGCTGGCCGAAGCGCGGGTTCAGGCCAAGGCCGACCCCGCCGCAGATGCGGGCTGGATCGGGCTGGCCCGGCTTTTCGAGCAGGCGCACCGCAAACTTGCCGCGCGCTGACGCGGCCCAATCACGGGGGACAAGATGGGAGAGACCAGTATCCGGTCCGGGGCGCAGGGCCCCGAGGCCGCCGGACCGGCCGAGCAGATGACCAGGGCTTTGGCAGGTTTTCTGCAGGAATTCAACGGCTTTCAGGCCGAAGTGACATCTGCTTTACATCAACAGGAAGAGCGACTGACCATGCTTCAAGCCAAGACGATGACCTACGGACGCCCGGTGCTTTCAACTGCGGTGGACATGGAGGAGCCGCACAAGAAAGCCTTCAACGCCTATCTGCGCCATGGCGACGATGAGGGGCTGCGCAGCCTGATGCTGGAGGGCAAGGCGCTGAGCACGGCGGTGCCCGGCGATGGCGGTTTTCTGGTGGACCCGCGCACGGCGGACACGGTGAAATCCATGCTGGTTGCAACCGGGTCGATCCGGTCGATTGCCAGCGTGGTCACGGTCGATGCCACGAGTTTCGATGTCTTGATCGACCGGTCGGATGTGGGGACCGGATGGGTGACCGAGACCGGATCGGTCAGCGAGACGGCGACGCCGCTGATCGAGCGCATCTCGATCCGGCTGCACCAGCTTGCGGCCATGCCGAAGGCAAGCCAGCGCCTGTTGGACGACAGCGCCTTTGACGTGGAGGGCTGGCTGGCGGAGAAGATCGCCTCGCGCTTTATCCGGTCGGAATCGGCGGCCTTCGTGAACGGGGACGGGGTGGACAAGCCCAAGGGCTTTCTGCTGCCGGCCAAGGTTGCGAATTCCACCTGGACCTGGGGAAGCCTGGGCTATGTGGCCAGCGGTGCCGCAGCGGATTTCCCGACAACGAACGCTGTCGATTGCATCGTGAACCTTGTTTATGCCCTGGCGGCACCCTACCGGGCCAATGCGACCTTTGTGATGAATTCCAAGACCGCAGGGGCCGTGCGCAAGATGAAGGATGCCGATGGCCGCTTTATGTGGGCCGACGGGCTTGCCGTGGCGGAACCGCCGCGCCTGATGGGGTATCCGGTGCTGATCTGCGAGGATATGCCCGATATCGCCGCGAATGCCCATGCGATTGCCTTTGGCGACTTCGCCGCAGGCTACACGATTGCGGAACGGACCGACCTGCGCATTCTGCGCGATCCGTTTTCGGCCAAGCCGCATGTGCTGTTCTATGCGACCAAGCGCGTGGGCGGCGACATCAGCGACTATGCGGCGATCAAGCTTCTGAAATTCGCCCTGTCCTGACGGCAGGTCGGTGCGCCGCCCCGGGAACGGGGCGGCGGCTGACATGGCGGGCGCATCCTTCGCCGGGCGAAGGCCGCCTGCGCCCGCCGGAGTTTTCTTGCCTTTCGGGAAGCGGAGACACCCCAGATGTTGAACGAAGACACGCCCGTTGCGGTGGCGTCCTTGCCGATTCAGGCGATGCGGGACCATTTGCGCCTGGGCACCGGCTTTGCCGAAGAGGGATTGCAGGACGGGTTGATCGAAGCCTATCTGCGGGCGGCACTTGCGGTGATCGAGGGCCGGACCGGCAAGGCCCTGTTGCAGCGGGTATTCCGCTGGGTGCTAGACGACTGGCGCGACCCGGCGGGGCAGGCGCTGCCGCTGGCCCCGGTGCAAAGCGTTGTTTCGGTGACGCTGACGGATGGCGCGGGCGGATCGACCGTGCTGGATGCCGGAGTGTACCGGTTGATCGCCGATCTGCACCGCCCGCGCCTGGCGCCGACGGGGCAGTTGCTGCCGTCTGTTCCGGGCGGGGGGCAGGTCGAGGTGGTGTTCACGGCAGGGTTTGGCACCCTGTGGACCGATGTCCCGCCGGACCTGCGGCAGGCGGTGCTGATGCTGGCTGCCGATCTGTACGAGCGGCGCGACGAGATGGGGCTGCGCGAACAGGGGCTGCCCTTTGCGATCCTGTCGCTGATCGAGCGCTGGCGGACGGTGCGGTTGCTGGGCGGGGGCACGGCATGACCCGGATTTCCCTGTCGCGCCCGCTGGTTCTGGAGGTGCTGCGCACCGAACCCGACGGGTCGGGCGGCTATGCCGAACGCTGGCAGGCGTTGGGGACCCTGTGGGCCGAAGTGACGGCGGGCACAGGGCGGGATGCGCCGGTAGAGGAGTTTACCCGGGCCCTGGTGAGCTATCGGATCACGGTACGCGGTGCGCCGGTGGGGGCCGAACAGCGTCCGCGACCGGAGCAGCGCTTTCGCGACGGAACACGTCTGTTCCGCATCCTGGCCGTGACCGAGCGCGACGCGGCGGGGCGCTATCTGCTGTGCTTTGCCCGGGAAGAGGGGACGACATGAGCTATGGACAGGCCGCGGCGCTGCAGGCCGCCGTGTTTCAGCACCTGACCACCCTGCCGGTTCTGGCGGGCATCCCGGTGGTGGATGCGGTTCCCAAAGGGCAGGGCGCGGGGACATTCGTGCTGATCGGTACCGAAGAGGTGCGCGATCTGTCCGATGCCAGCGGGTCCGGGGCAGAGCACCGATTTGCGGTCAGCGTGATCAGCGAGGCGGCGGGGTTCACCGCCGCCAAGGACATGGCGGTGGCGATTTCGGACGCGTTGAACAATGCGGCCCTGACGCTGGGCCGGGGGCGCCTGGTGGGCCTGTGGTTTCAGCGTGCCACGGCACGCAGGCGCGATGATGGCCGGGTGCGGCGGATCGACATGACCTTTCGCGCCCGTGTCGAGGACTGAGGGCGCGCGGGGCTGAAGGCGAAACATCTGAGGGGAGCGGCGGGATGCCTGTACAGAACGGCAAGGACCTTTTGATCAAGCTTGACCTGTCGGGGTCGGGGCAGTTCGAGACGGTGGCGGGACTGCGGGCCACGCGGATCAGTCTGAACGCGGAAACGGTGGATGTCACCAGCCTGGACAGTCCGGGCGGCTGGCGCGAGTTGCTGGCAGGGGCCGGCGTGAAATCGGCATCGATCAGCGGATCGGGCGTGTTCCGGGACGAGCAGACCGATGCCCGCGCCCGGCAGGTCTTCTTTGCGGGCGGGATGCCCGCCTTTCAGGTGATCGTGCCCGACTTCGGGACGATCGAGGGGCCGTTCCAGATCACGGCGCTGGAATATGCCGGGACCTTTGACGGCGAAGCCACGTACGAGCTGACGCTGGCCTCGGCAGGGCTTTTGACCTTTGTGGCGCTGTGATGGCGAATCCCTGGGCCGGAGAAGTGACCGTCATGCTGAATGGCCAGGCGCATGTGGCGCGTCTGACCCTTGGCGCGCTGGCCGAACTGGAGGCCGCGATGGAGGCGGGAAGCCTGGTGGACCTTGTGGAGCGCTTCGAGCAGGGCAGGTACACGACGCGTGATGTGCTGGCGCTGATCGTGGCCGGCCTGCGCGGCGGCGGCTGGTGCGGCACGGCCGAGGACCTGCGCACAGCTGAGATCGCCGGTGGCCTTGGCGGGGCGGCGCGGCTGGCGGCCGAATTGCTGGCGCGGGCCTTCGCGCTTGCGGACCCGGCAGCGGCCCCGACATGAGCCGCATCGACTGGCCCGGCCTGATGCGGGTGGGGATCGGACAGCTTGGACTGGCACCGGAGGCGTTCTGGCGCCTGACCCCGGCAGAGTTGCAGATGCTGACCGGCCCAGAGCCGACGGGGCAGGCCGTGTTCACGCGGGCCCGGCTGGATGCGCTGGTGCGGGCCTTTCCAGACAGGTTGAAGGGGGATGTTGATGATCGAGATCGACAGTTTGTCAGAAAGGCTCACGGCGCTTGAGTCGGCCTGCCTTGCGTCGGCGAGCGGTGTCGGGGGCCTGAACAGCGAGTTGGGCAAGATGCAGGGCGGGATTGCCCAGGCGGGACGTGAAGTGACCGGATTGACGAGCGGGATCGGCAACGGGTTGCGGCGGGCCTTCGACGGGCTGGTCTTTGACGGGGCCAGGCTTTCGGATGCGCTGAAGGGGATCGGGCAGACCCTGTCCAACACCGCCTATCGCGCGGCGACCCGGCCCGTGACCGATGCGCTGAGCGGGCTGCTGGCCAAGGGGGTTGGCGGATTGATGTCGGCGGTGACGCCCTTTGCCAAAGGGGGGGTGATCGCGCAGGGCCGCGTCACGCCCTTTGCGCGCGGCGGCGTGGTCACGGGGCCGACCGGGTTTGCGATGCGCGGTGGTCAGGGCCTGATGGGCGAGGCAGGCCCGGAAGCCATTCTGCCGCTGTCGCGGGGTGCCGATGGCCGCCTTGGCGTGCAAAGCGCGGGTGGCGGCGGCCGGGGTGTGTCGGTGGTCATGAACGTGTCGACGCCGGATGTGCAGGGGTTTCAGCGCAGTCAGGGGCAGATCGCCGCGCAGGTGAACCGGATGCTGGCGCGCGGCCAGCGGAACAGGTGAGGGTGCGATGGGATTTCACGAGGTGCGGTTCCCGGTGAACCTGAGTTTCGGGTCGTCCGGCGGGCCGGAGCGGCGCACGGAAATCGTGACGCTGACCAACGGGTTCGAGGAGCGCAGCACGCCCTGGGAGCATTCGCGCCGCCGCTATGATGCGGGTCTGGGGATGCGCAGCCTGGACGATCTGGTCGAAGTCATTGCCTTTTTCGAGGCACGGCGCGGCCAGTTGCACGGCTTTCGCTGGAAAGACTGGGTGGATTTCAAGTCGGTTGCCCCATCGCGGCCGGTGACACCGTTGGACCAGATCATCGGTCAGGGGGACGGGATCAGGAAGGACTTCAGGTTGGGCAAGACCTATGTTTCCGGAGTGGGGACCTATCAGCGCCCGATCACGAAGCCGGTGGCGACGACGGTGCGCGTGGCGGTCGGCGGCGTGGAAAAGGCTGCCGGTCTGGACTGGACGTTGCAGCCGGCGACCGGGACCGTGACTTTTGCGCTTGCCCCCGCGCCGGGGGCTGTCATTTCGGCCGGGTTCGAGTTTGATGTCCCGGTGCGGTTTGACACGGACCGCATCCAGACCTCGATCGAAGCCTTCCAGGGGGGCGAGGTTCCTTCGGTTCCGGTGGTGGAGCTGCGGGTCTGATGGCCGGGCGCGAGGATCTGCTGGCCCATCTTGCGGGCGGTGTCTCGACCCTGTGCCGGGCCTGGGCGGTGCAGCGCAGGGATGGCGTTGTGCTGGGCTTTACCGATCACGACCGCGATCTGAGTTTTGACGGCCTGACCTATCGGGCCGAAACGGGCATGACGGCGCGCACCCTGATGCAAACGACCGGCTTTGCCGTGGACAACAGCGAAGCGGTGGGCGCATTGAGCAGCGATGCCGTCACCGAAGCCGATCTGCTGGCCGGGCGTTACGATGCGGCGGAGGTGCGCTGCTGGCTGGTGAACTGGACCGATGTCGGGCAGCGCCTGCTGCAGTTCCGGGGGACGTTCGGCGAGATCGCCCGGTCTGCGGGGGCGTTTCGCGCCGAATTGCGCGGCCTGACCGAAGCGCTGAACCAGCCACAGGGCAGGGTCTATCAGCGCGATTGCGCGGCCATTCTGGGAGATGCGCAGTGCCGCTTTGATCTGGCCCGCCCCGGATTTTCGGTGGAGCTTGCTGTCCAGACGCATACGGAGCGGCGCGTTTTCGCATTTGCGGGCGTGACGGGATTTGCCGCCGGCTGGTTCGAAAAAGGCCGGGCGCGGCTGCTTGACGGACAAGCACGCGGGGTCATCGGTCTGATCAAGGCCGACCGGATCGAAGGTGGTCAGCGGGTGATCGAACTGTGGGACAGGATCGGGCCGCCAGTGGCGGCGGGCGACCGCATCCGCCTGGAGGCAGGATGTGACCGGCAGGCCGCCACCTGCCAGTCGAAATTCGACAATTTTCTGAACTTTCGGGGGTTTCCGCATATCCCGGGCGAAGACTGGCTGCTGTCTTATCCCACGGAGTCCGGTGCGAACGACGGCGGGAGGCTGCGGTGATGTCTGGCCATGCCCTGGGGGTTGTTGACCTGGCGCGGAGCTGGATCGGAACGCCCTACCGTCATCAGGGCTGCGTCCGGGGCGGGGGTGCGGATTGCCTTGGCCTGCTGCGCGGACTGTGGCGAGACCTGTACGGAGCCGAGCCGGAACCTGTGCCACCCTATACGGCGGATTGGGCAGAGGCGGGTGGCGAGGAAGCCCTGTGGGATGCGGCACGGCGATGGCTGCGGCCCTGTCGCGCCGGGACGGATCACCCCGGCGACGTCTTGTTGTTCCGGATGCGTGACGGGGGCATCGCAAAACACCTGGGAATTGCCGCCGAGGTTGGTGCCGCCCCCAGCTTCATCCACGCCTATTGCGGGCATGGTGTGGTGGAAAGCCCGCTGTCGCAGCCCTGGGCGCGCCGGATCGTTGCGCGGTTCACATTTCCCGAAGGAGAGGTCTGAATGGCGACGATCGTTCTATCGGCTGTCGGGGCGGCGATCGGGGGCAGTTTTGGCGGCACGGTCCTGGGCCTGTCGGGGGCGGTCATCGGCCGGGCGGTCGGGGCCACGCTGGGCCGGGTGATTGATCAGCGGCTGATGGGATCAGGCTCGTCCGTGGTCGAGGTGGGACGGGTCGAGCGCATCCGGGTGATGGGGGCCAGCGACGGCGCGGCCATTGGCCAGGTTTTTGGCCGGATGCGGGTGGCCGGGCAGGTGATCTGGGCAACGCGGTTCAAGGAAACGGTGACAACAACGCAGCAGGAAAGCCGCGGCGGCAAGGGCAACAGGCGGAACGCATCGGTTGTGACCGAGAGTTATTCCTATTCGGTCAGCCTTGCCGTTGCCCTGTGCGAGGGCGAGATTCTGCGCGTGGGCCGGATCTGGGCCGATGGCAACGAGATTGTGCGTGACCGGCTGAACATACGGGTGCATTCGGGAAGCGAAACGCAACTTCCCGATGCAAAGATTGCCGCTGTCGAAGGGGCCGGTCGTGCGCCGGCCTATCGGGGCATTGCCTATGTGGTGTTCGAGGATCTTCCCCTGGCCGATTTCGGCAACCGGGTGCCGCAGTTTTCCTTCGAGGTGGTGCGCCGGGCGCAGGGGACCATGGCCCGGACGATGACCGATATTGCCGGCAGCGTGCGGGCGGTGGCGCTGATTCCGGGCACGGGGGAATATGCACTGGCGACGAGCCGGGTGCATTACGACAATGGACCCGGCCTGCAGCGCGCCGCGAACATGCATTCGCCGTCGGGTCAGACGGATATGGTCACATCACTGACGCAGCTGCGCCAGGAACTTCCCCGGTGCGGGGCCGTTTCCCTTGTGGTGTCCTGGTTCGGGAATGATCTGCGCTGCGCAAGCTGCACGGTGCGTCCGAAGGTGGAACAGAAGACCACCGAAGGCACGATGCCCTGGCGGGCTGGCGGCATTGGCCGGGGCGAGGCCGGGCAGATCGCCACCCTCGACGGGCGGCCTGTCTATGGCGGAACGCCCGCGGATCAGTCGGTGATCGAGGCGATCCGCGCCTTGCAGGCCGCGGGACAGGAGGTGATGTTCTATCCCTTCGTGCTGATGGAGCAGATGGCGGGCAATGCGCTGCCCGACCCATGGACGGGGGCCACGGGGCAGCCGGTGCTGCCGTGGCGGGGACGCATCACGCTGTCGGTGGCACCCGGCCGTCCCGGTTCGCCCGACCGGACAGCGGCGGCTTCTGCCGAAGTGGCCGCCTTTTTCGGTACGGCACAGCCCGGCCATTTTGCGCGGAACGGTGGCCAGATCACCTATTCTGGGCCAGACTCTTGGGGGTACCGGCGCTTTGTGCTGCATTATGCGCATCTTTGCGCGGCCGCTGGCGGCGTTGAAGCCTTTTGCATCGGGTCGGAATTGCGGTCGGTGACGCAGATACGGGGGGCAGGGGACAGCTTTCCCGCCGTGGCTGCCTTGCGCCAGCTGGCGGCGGATGTGAGGGGGATTCTGGGTCCGGGCGTCAAGCTGAGCTATGCAGCGGACTGGTCCGAATACTTCGGCTATCATGATGCGTCCGGCAACGTTCAGTTCCATCTTGATCCGCTTTGGGCGGATGCGAACATCGATTTCATCGGCATCGACAATTACATGCCGATCTCGGACTGGCGAGACGGCGAAAGCCATGCCGATGCTGCCTGGGGGGCGATCTACAATCTTGATTACCTTAAGGCGAATATTGCGGGGGGTGAGGGATTTGACTGGTTCTATGCCTCGGCCGCAGATGCTTCGGCGCAGACCCGGACGCCGATTCTGGACGGGCTTCACGGGGAACCTTGGGTATTTCGCCCCAAAGACCTGAAAAGCTGGTGGTCCAGCCCGCATCACGACCGGGTCGGGGGGGTGCGGTCTGCGGTGCCGACCGCATGGGTGCCAAGGTCCAAGCCGGTGCGGTTTACCGAACTTGGCTGCCCTGCCATTGACAAGGGTACGAATGAGCCGAACCGGTTTGTGGACCCCAAATCCTCGGAATCGCTGTTGCCGCGCGGATCGACCGGACAGCGGGATGACCTGATCCAGATGCAGTATCTGCGCGCGATGGCCGAATTCTGGGCGGAGGGGGTGAACAATCCGGTGTCACCCGGCTATGGCGGGACGATGGTGGACATGACGCGGGCCTATGTCTGGGCCTGGGATGCCCGGCCTTATCCCGAATTTCCGAACCTGACTTCGGCGTGGAGCGATGGCGACAACTATCGGCTTGGTCACTGGATCAACGGCCGGGCGGCGAACCTGACGCTTGCTGCGGTGGTGGCCGATCTGTGCGAGCGCTCGGGGCTGGTCGGCTTTGATGTGTCGCGTCTTTACGGCCTTGTGCGCGGCTATGGCGTGGCAGAGGTGGGGTCTGCACGATCCGCCTTGCAACCGCTGGCGCTTGCTTACGGATTTGACGCGGTTGAGCGGGAGGGAATTCTTGGGTTCCGGATGCGGGACGGACGGCTGACGGACACGCTTGACCGGGCGATGATGGCGGTCAGCACAGAGATTGATGGCGCGGTCGAATTGACCCGCGCTGCCGAGGCCGAAATGACAGGCCGCGTGCGGCTGGGCTTTATCGACGCCGAAAGCAATTTCGAAGTGCGGCAGGCGGAGGCGATCTTTCCGGACGAGGCGGCCTTCGGCGTGGCGCAGTCGGAACTGGCGCTGAGCCTGACGGCGGCAGAGGGCAGGATGATTGTGGAGCGCTGGCTTGCCGAAGCCCGCGTTGCGCGTGATGCGGTCCGTTTTGCGCTGCCCAAGTCAGCCCTTGGGCTTGGGGCCGGCGACGTGGTTGGCGTTGACGGTGTGCGCTATCGGATCGACCGGATCGAACAGGCCGAGTTCCAGCAGATCGACGCTGTTCGGGTTGAGCCTGCGGCCTATCGGCCCGGGACGGCCGTGGAGGTGCGTCCCTTTGTGGCACCCTATACGGCCCCCGCGCCGGTTCACCCGCTGTTTCTGGATTTGCCGTTGCTCAGCGGGGCAGAGGCGCCCGATGCCCCGCATGTGGCCGTGGGGGCGCTGCCCTGGCCCGGGCCTGTGGCGGTGTGGAGTTCGGCGTCCGACAATGGCTATGCCCTGAACCGGCTGGTGATGGTGCCGGCCACCTTTGGCGTTACCGAGACAGTGCTGGCACCGGCACGTTCGGGTCTGCTTTCCCGCGGTGCAGCCCTGCGCGTTCGGCTGTCGGGCGGGACACTCAGCTCAACCGACCTGGCGGGGATGCTGAACGGGGCGAATGCCGCTGCCGTTGGCACTGGCGCGGCAGGAGCCTGGGAGGTGGTGCAGTTCACCGGGGCCGAGCTTGTCGCGCCGCAGGTCTATGACCTGACCGGCCTGCTGCGCGGGCAGGCGGGGACGGAAGAAGGGATGCCGTCGCTCTTGCCGGCGGGCAGTGTCTTTGTGCTTCTGGACCGGGCACTGGTGCAGATTGCCCTGTCGCAGGCGGCCCGCGGTCTGGACAGGCACTACCGGATCGGCGCGGCGGAGCGCGGCTATGACGATGCGTCGACGGTTCATCGCATCATCGCCTTTGAAGGTGTGGGCTTGCGTCCCTATCGGCCGGTGCATCTGCGCATCGCGGGGACTCCCGGGGGGGACCGGTCTGTGACGTGGATCCGCAGGACAAGGATCGACGGGGATGGATGGCGTATCGGCGAGGTTCCGCTGGGCGAAGACCGCGAAACCTATCTTGTTCAGGTCTTGTCGGGTTCGCTGATCGTCAGGGAAGTATCGGTGACGGTCCCGAACTGGATTTATCCGGTGTCGCAGCAGGCCGGCGACGGCACTTTGGGCGGTTTTGTGCTGCGGGTGGCGCAGGTGTCGGACCGCTTCGGCCCCGGTCCTTTCGCGCAGCTTGCGGTGTGACGGGATGCGTCCGGTGTTGATCGGCGATGTCCTTGCCGCAGCCCGTGTGCTGTTTGTTCTGGGTGAAGAGGACTGGATCGGCTGCATCGACCGTTTGATCTGGCAGGCGCAGGTGGCCGACAAGTACCGGCGCCGTCTGGGAAAGCCGCACCCTGCCTGGGGCAATGGAAGCCTGATGGCCGTGACGGGCAGCGAGCCCAGGGCGGATGCGGAACCGTTCCTGTCGGATCCGCGTTGGCTGCGTGCGCTGTCCTGTGTTCTGGACCGGTTGCGCGTTGCAAAGCTTTCTTTTGTCTCGGGCCGGGTAGGGGTGTATGATGGACCCCTGCGACAAGGACGGAGGCAGCAACCATGGCCGAAACCAGAATGAAGATGGCCGCCATCGACCCGGTCTGGCAGCGGATCGGCGAAGAGGCTGTCGAGGCGATCCGGTCAGAGCCGCTTCTGGGCGGGTTGGTGCATTCCAGCCTGTTGCACCATCCCAGCATGGAGCGGGCCCTGGCCTATCGCTTTTCCCTCAAGCTTGCCTCCGGCGAGATGAGCGAGCAGATCTTGCGCGAAATCGCGGACGAGGCCTATGCATCGGACCCTGATCTGGGGCAAGCCGCGCGGGCGGACCTGGTTGCGGTCTATGACCGCGATCCTGCATGCCACCGCTTCCTGCAGCCGATGCTGTATTTCAAAGGGTATCAGGCCGTCCAGGCCTACCGTGTCGGGCACTGGCTGTGGCAGGCGGGCCGGATCGATCTGGCCTATTTCGTTCAGATGCGGGTGTCCGAGGTCTTTGGTGTGGACATCCATCCTGCAGCGACCATGGGCCGGGGCATCATGATCGACCATGCGCATTCCATCGTGATCGGTGAAACGGCTGTTGTCGGTGACAATGTGTCGATGCTGCATTCGGTGACGCTGGGCGGCACCGGCAAGGAAGACGGCGTGCGCCACCCCAGGATCGGCAATGGCGTGCTGATCGGGGCCGGGGCAAAGGTTCTGGGCAATATCGAGATCGGCTATTGCAGCCGCATTGCCGCCGGTTCCGTGGTGTTGCAGGACGTGCCGCCCTGTTCGACCGTGGCCGGCGTTCCGGCCCGGGTTGTGGGCGAAGCCGGATGCGCGCAGCCTTCGGTCACGATGGATCATCTGATCCGCGAGCACCTGGGCGAATAGGCCCCTCCGCCGTGGCGGAAGGGCCGATAGTCAGGCCAGCATGGCGACGGGGTTTTCAAGGTTCCCGATGATTGCCTTGAGGAATTCTGCCCCCAGTGCCCCGTCGATCACGCGATGATCGACCGAAAGGGTCATCGACATCACGGTGGCAACGGTGATCGCGCCATCCTTGCCCGCGACCGGTGTCCTGAGACCCGCCCCCACGGCCAGGATCGAGCCATGCGGCGGGTTGATCACGGCATCGAAGTTTTCGATCCCGAACATGCCCAGGTTTGAAATCGCGAAGCTGCCCCCCTGATACTCGTGCGGTGCCAGCTTGCGGGTGCGGGCGCGGGCCGCAAGGTCTTTCATTTCCGCAGACAGGGTCGAAATCGACTTCTGATGCGCATCGCGCAGAACGGGCGTAAACAGGCCACCTTCGATGGCAACGGCAACCGCCACATCGGACGGCCTGAGGCGGAAAATCCGGTCGCCAGCCCAGACAGCATTCGCATCCGGTACCTGTTGCAGGGCCAGGGCACAGGCCTTGATGATGAAGTCGTTGACCGACAGCTTGATGCCGCGGCTTTCCAGTTGCTTATTCAGTGTCTCGCGGAAGGCCAGCAGGGCATCCAGCTGCACCGAACGGCGCAGATAGAAATGCGGGATCGTCTGCTTTGCCTCGGTCAGCCGGGCTGCGATGGTCTTGCGCATGCCGTCAAGCTGGACAACGTCATAGCTGCGGTCGGCAAAGATGCGGGCGACCGTTTCGGCGGTGGCCCCGGTGGCAAGCGCGGGTGCGGCAGCCGCAGGGGCCGGCGCTTGTGCAGTAGCGGGCGCGGCAGCGGCAACCGGGGCTTGGGCGGGTTTGGACAAGCCTTCGACATCGGCCTTCACGATCCGGCCATGCGGGCCAGAGCCTGTGACCAGTGCCAGATCAAGGCCCTTTTCCGCCGCGATCCGGCGGGCCAGGGGCGAAGCGAAGACGCGCGCACCCTTGGCGGGGGATGCGGCAGGCGCCGCCGAAGCGGTTGCTGCGGGCAGCGCCGCTGCGGCGGCTGGCCGTGCCGCCGGGGCCTTGGGGGCAGGGGCGGCATCAGCGCGTTCGCCGTCTTCCAGCATCGTGGCGATGGGGGTGTTCACCTTGACCCCCGCCGTCCCTTCGGCGACCAGAAGTTTGCCGATGATGCCCTCGTCGACGGCCTCGAATTCCATGGTGGCCTTGTCGGTTTCAATCTCGGCCAGAATCTGGCCGGATTTCACCGCATCGCCGGCTTTCACCAGCCATTTTGCCAGTGTGCCCTCTTCCATCGTGGGCGAGAGCGCGGGCATGAGGATTTCTGTTGCCATGTCAGCGTTCCTTACCGGTAGCAGACGGATTTGACGGCTGCGACAACTTCGGCTGTCGTTACCAGCGCCAGCTTTTCAAGATTTGCGGCATAGGGCATGGGCACGTCCTTGCCGGTGCAGTTCAGAACGGGGGCGTCAAGATAGTCGAACGCCCGCGTCATGATCGTGGCCGACAGATGGTTGCCGATGGCCCCGACAGGCCAGCCTTCCTCAACCGTGACGCAGCGGTTGGTCTTTTGCACGGACGCAAGCACGGTGTCGTAATCGATGGGCCGCAGCGTGCGCAGGTCGATCACCTCGGCGCTGATTCCGTCCTTCGCCAGCTGTTCGGCGGCTTCCAGCGCATAGGTCATGCCGATGCCGAAGCTGACGATCGTCACATCTGTTCCTTCGCGCCAGACCTTGGCCTTGCCGAAGGGGATGGTGAAATCATCCAGCACGGGCACATCGAAGGACCGTCCGTAAAGAATTTCATTTTCCAGGAAGATCACAGGGTTGGGATCGCGGATTGCCGCCTTCAGCAGGCCCTTCGCATCGGCGGCGGAATAGGGCATGGCGACCTTCAGCCCCGGAATTTGCGCGTACCAGGCGGCATAATCCTGGCTGTGCTGGGCACCGACGCGCGCGGCAGCCCCGTTCGGTCCACGAAAGACGATGGGGCAGCCCATCTGCCCGCCCGACATGTACAGCGTCTTGGCGGCAGAGTTGATGATCTGGTCAATGGCCTGCATCGAAAAGTTGAAGGTCATGAATTCAAGGACCGGGTTCAGCCCGCCAAAGGCCGCACCCACGGCAAGGCCGGTAAAGCCGTGTTCGGTGATCGGCGTATCGATGACGCGCTTTGGCCCGAACTCATCCAGCAGGCCCTGGCTGATCTTGTAGGCACCCTGATACTCGCCCACTTCCTCGCCCATCAGGAAGACGCGGTCGTTTGCCCGCATTTCTTCGGCCAGGGCTTCGCGCAGGGCCTCGCGCACGGTCATTGTCTTTGTCGGCGTGCCGACGGGCCAATCGGGGGATGCGGCCTGCGGGGCCTTGACAGGGGCAGGGGCCGGCGGGACGGGTTCCGTCAGCGGCCTTGGGACCGAAGGCGGCTTCGCGGCGGCTGCGCCCCCTGGGGCAGGGGGTGCAGATGCGGCACCGCCTTCACCGGCCATCTCTGCGATGGGGGTGTTCACCTTTACGCCCACGGTGCCTTCGGCAACCAGCAGCTTGCCGATCACACCTTCATCGACCGCTTCGAATTCCATCGTTGCTTTGTCTGTCTCGATCTCGGCCAGGATCTGGCCCGATTTCACGGAATCGCCTTCCTTCACCAGCCATCTGGCCAATGTGCCCTCTTCCATGGTGGGCGAGAGCGCGGGCATAAGGACTTGCGTGGCCATGTCGTTCCCCCCCCTCAGGCGTAGACGTCGGTCCAGAGATCGGACAGGTCCGGCTCCGGGCTTTGCTTGGCGAATTCCGCGGACTCGTTCACGACCGCCTTGATGTCGCGGTCGATCACCTTGAGGTCTTCATCGGTGGCAAGGCCCCCCTGCAACAGCAGCTCGCGCACATGTTCGATGGCATCTTTCTCGTCGCGCATCTTCTGCACTTCTTCGCGCGTCCGGTACTTGGCCGGGTCGGACATGGAGTGCCCGCGGTAACGGTACGTCATCATTTCAAGGATATAGGGGCCTTCGCCCGCGCGGCATATCGCAACAGCCTTCTCGCCGGCCGCCTTCACGGCCAGCACATCCATGCCGTCAACCGCCTCGCCCTTGATTCCGTAAGCGGCACCCCGTTCCCACAGGGTCCTGGAACGGGTGGCGCGCTTCATGCTGGTGCCCATGGCGTATTGGTTGTTTTCAATCACGAAGACCACCGGAAGGTTCCACAGTTCGGCCATGTTGTAGGTCTCATAGACCTGGCCCTGGTTTGCGGCACCGTCCCCGAAATAGGTGAAGGTGACATTGTCATTGCCAAGGTACTTGTCGGCAAAGGCCAGCCCGGCCCCCAGCGGAACCTGGGCGGCGACAATGCCGTGACCGCCATAGAAATGCTTTTCTTTCGAGAACATGTGCATCGATCCGCCCTTGCCGCGGGAATAGCCGCCCGCGCGCCCGGTCAGTTCGGCCATCACACCCTTGGGGTCCATGCCGCAGGCCAGCATGTGGCCGTGATCGCGGTAAGAGGTGATGCGTTTGTCCCCCTCTTTCGCGGCTGCCTCAAGGCCCACCACAACGGCCTCTTGCCCGATGTAGAGGTGACAGAAACCACCGATCAGGCCCATGCCGTAAAGCTGGCCCGCCTTTTCTTCGAATCGGCGGATCAGCAGCATTTCGCGGTAGAAATGCAGCAGCTCGTCTTTGGAAACGTTGGATGTTTCCGGGGGCTTCTTCGCGGCCATGGTCAGATCCTTGCAGCCAAGAGGGATAGTTCAACGTTAAACAATCTCTACAATATCGCCGTGCCCTGGACCAGAGCAAAAAGAAATACCGGAGACGGTCGCAGGGTGCTTGGCTGCCACCCATGCCCGGCAGGTCCGGTGTGCCAGGGCGCAGAGACACCGTATCATCCAGCCCGGACCCGCCCCGCAAACCCCTGGCGCTGACCCTGTCCGGCCCGCGCGCAGCTGTCTGCGCAGGGCGGGGCCTGCCGTTGCGGCCCGTTGGACGGCCCGCCCGCGCCCCGTCCGAAACTTGGCTGGGTGCTGAAAAAGTGCCGTCTGCATGCGTTGCGGGAAACCCTTTTCGGTCCGGGGAAAGGGATTGCCCCTAGGGGCGGGATCAGGAAACGCGACCCGCGTTTCCCCCGCCCTTGCGGGACAGTCCCCCACGGACCGGCAGGTCCGGGAAATACAGAGGCCAGCGCCCGACCCGGCGGGCGAGAAGCGCCCGCCGGGGGCGGGGCGGGCGCTGGCCGGGGGCTTTGGCCCCCGCCCGGGCAAGGTGCAGCGGGACGCTGTGGCAGGGGCGATGGCCCCTGCCATGGGAGCGGTGACGGTGCCTTCGCCTCTCC
>JADCEF010000051.1 GCA_020250445.1 Rhodobacter sp. | reverse complement strand
CGCCGCCACCTCGCTGACATCCCCGAGGGCGGCCTGCGGGAGCGCATCATCGCCAAGCTCGCCCTTGTGTCGCACCTGCTGCACCAGCCGCCCAAGGATGCCGACAAGATCTACGCCCTGCATGAACCCGAGGTCGACTGCATCTCCAAGGGCAAGGCCCGGGTGCGCTATGAGTTCGGCTGCAAGGTCAGCGTGGCGACCACGCTGGACGAGGGCTTCGTTGTCGGCATGCGCAGCTTTCCGGGCAACCCCGATGACGGCCACTCGCTGCGCGACGCGCTCGGGCAGGTGGAAATCCTGACCGACCGGCGCCCCGACCTCGCTGTGGTTGATCGCGGCTACAAGGGGCATGAGGAAGACAAGACCCGTGTCCTGATCAACGGCGCACGACGGGGGCTGACGGCCAGGGAGGTCCTCGACCTGCGCCGCCGAAGTGCGATCGAGGCCGAAATCGGACACATGAAGACCGACGGCCGCCTGACAAGATGCCCGCTCAAAGGAGCGATCGGCGACGCCCTCTTCGCCGTCCTCTGCGCCTGCGGCCACAACATCCGCAAGATCCTGGCCCACCTCAGGACTTGGCTTGCCTGGATCATCGCCGCCATCCTGGGCGCACACCACATCCAAAGTCGTCAGTACCCTGCCGCCACATCAGCATGAACAGATTGTTCAAGGCCAACGATCAAGGACGGATGGCGGCACGCCCGTGTTGACGGCACCCTGTCTGCACCGCCATGGTCGGGGTCCGACAGGGAAAGGAGCGGACATGCAGACCATCCCCCGACAGGACGGGCGATCATGCCCGCAGGCCGGCCCATGCTGCGGATAAAGGCGATTCCGCATCCCCGATTCTTTCTGTTTCTGGCCCTGCTGTTTTGCGGCATTGCCGGAGCCTCCGGTTTCATGAAACCGGAAGAGGCGGTTGTGGCCGGTTTCAACATCGCCGCCCTTGGCTTCATCGCGGCCAGCATCCCGCTGTTCCTGCGGGATCAGCCGGATGACCTGCGGCGGCGCGGCGCACGCGATGATGGCGGCCGCGTCTTTCTTCTGCTGTCCTCGGCCATCGTTCTGGCCGCCGTCGTCGCCTCGCTGGCCCGCATGATCCACACGCGCGAAGCCCTGACCATGCCGGACCTGCTGCATGTGATCGCCACGCTGATCCTGGCCTGGCTGTTCGTGAACCTGATCTATGCCCATCACTACGGGCACATGTATTACGACCAGAAGGATCATGGCGATGCCGGCGGGCTGGCCTTTCCCGGCGGGGATGACCCCGTCTTTGTCGATTTCTGCTATTTCGCCTTCTGCATCGGCATGACCTCGGCCGTGTCGGATGTGAACATCGAAAGCCGCAGCATGCGCCGGACGGTGACGCTGCACGCCCTGCTGGCCTTTCTGTTCAACCTTGGCATTCTGGCGTTGGTGATCAACGTGCTGTCCGGCGTCTTCTGACAGGCGGCCCGGTCGCTGCGCCCCCCCTACCGCGCCGCAAGTGCGTCCGTCAGAACGCCGCGCACCGCATCGGGCGGCACGTCATCGGCGACAAAGGCCGCGCCGATGCCGCGCGCCAGGATGAAGCGCAACCGGCCATCGACCACCTTCTTGTCCTGTGCCATCAGGCCCAGCAGCCCGTCCGCCCCCGGCAGATCGCCCGGGATATCGCGCAGGTCGGTCTTCATGCCCAGGGAGCGCAGATGGGCGCGCAGGCGGCTTGGCGCCTCCTGCGCGCACAGGCCCAGCCGCTGGCTGAGCTCAAAGGCCAGCGCGCAGCCGATGGCCACGCCTTCGCCATGCAGCAGCCGGTCGCCATAGCCCGTGGCCGATTCCAGCGCATGGCAAAAGGTATGGCCCAGGTTCAGAAGCGCCCGCTCGCCCTCTTCGGTTTCGTCGCGTGATACGATGCCGGCCTTCATCGCCACCGAAACCCTGATCGCATGCTGGCGCAGGCCCGCGTCCCCCGCCACCATGCGCGGCGCATTGACCTCCAGCCAGTCAAAAAAGGCGGCGTCGCCCAGCAGCCCGTATTTCAGCACCTCGCCGTAGCCTGCCAGAAAGTCGCGGCGCGGCAGTGTGGCCAGCACGTCGATATCGGCCAGCACCAGGCTGGGCTGGTGAAACGCGCCCACCAGGTTCTTGCCCTGGGCGGTGTTGATGCCGGTCTTGCCGCCGACGGAACTGTCGACCTGGGCCAGAAGTGTTGTCGGCACCTGCACAAAGCGCACGCCGCGCCGCAGGATCGCCGCCGAAAACCCCACCAGATCGCCGATCACGCCGCCGCCCAGCGCCACCACCAGATCGCGCCGCTCGACCTTCTGGTCCAGCAGCCATTCCGTGCAGCGTGCCAGCTGGGCCCAGCCCTTGGTGCTTTCCCCGACAGGCAGGGCCAGGGACGTATGGGCAAGGCCCGCCGCCGCCAGCCCATCGGCCAGCCGCGCCAGATGCAGCCCCGCCACCGTTTCATCGGTGACGACCGCCACGCGCGGGCGGCGCAGCAGCGGCGCAAGCTGCGCCCCCGCCCGGTCGATCAGCCCCGGCCCGATGCGCACCTCATAGGACCGCGCGCCCAGGGCGACGGGAACCGTATCGACCGTCATCTCATTTCCTTTCCAGAACGTCAGGCCGCGCCAGCAGGGCCGCGACCACCCGATCTGCCATGTCTTCCACGGAAGATTCTGCCCGGCTGTCCACCGCCAGGTCTGCCAGGCCGTAGACCGGCACGCGCGACTCATACAGGCTGCGCAGCGTGTCGCGCGGGCTGGCGGTGCGCAGCAGGGGCCGGGTGGATTTGTGGCGCACGCGGTGCCACAAAAGATCAAGATCGGCCCGCAGCCAGACCGAAACGCCGTGATCCGCAATCATCCGGCGGTTCTGTTCGGACAGAAAGGCCCCGCCACCCGTCGACAGCACGCAAGGCACGCCGCGCAGAAGGCGGCCCAGCACCTCTGTCTCGCGCGCGCGGAAAAAGGGCTCGCCGTCCCGCTCGAAGATCTCGGCGATCGACCGGCTGGCGGCACGGACGATCTCTTCGTCCGAATCAAGAAACGGCACGCCAAGCACGCGCGCAAGCTGGGTTCCCACGGCCGTCTTGCCGGCCCCCATCATGCCCACCATCACAACGGTCTTCTTCAGACGCCAGCTCACGTTCGACAGGGTCTCATTTTATCTTTCAACGCTGTCCTGAATGGCGTGAACTTGGCAGGAATGCCATATACAATCTGCGCCGGACGGCACTGCCCGGGGCAGGCCGGTGCAGGACCGGATAGAACAGGAAGGCTGGGCGGGCATGGGACGTATCCTGATGACAGGACTGATACTTGCGGTGCTTGGGGTCATCGGCCTGGCAGGTTATGCCTATCTGGGCGACATGACACCGCCGCAAACCCCCGTGACGCAACCCGTGACGCTGAATGTCGACTAGAACCGGTCCTGCCCCGGCCTTGGCACTGGCCGCCCTGTTCGGATCCGGGGCAGCGGCAGCGGCGCAAGAGCCGTTGTCGGCCATCGACTGGCTGTCGCAATCGGTGGCCGTGCCCGCGCCCCTGCCCGGCTCTGGCCGCTACGAGCCGGCCATTTCCGCGGGGGCCGCGCCTGAGGATATCGCGGTGACCGTGCTTGACGGCCCCTCGCCCGATGCGACGGGCCTTCTTGCCCCCAGCGTCACCGGCCTGCCGCAGGCGCTTTGGGGACTGGGCCGCACCGAAGAGATTGTGGCCCTGATCCGCACCGAACGGATCGAGACGCTTCCGGCCCTGCAAGCCCTGCTGACCACGCTGATGCTGGCCGAGGCTGATCCCCCCGCCGATTCCGGCGGGCGCGGCACCCTTCTGCTGGCGCGGATCGACGAATTGCTGGATGTCGGCGCACTGGAGCAGGCCGCAGCCCTTCTTGACGCCGCAGGCTCTGCCGGGCCGGAGCTGTTCCGCCGCAGCTTCGACGTTGCCCTGCTGACCGGAACAGAGGACCGGGCCTGCGCCCATATGCGCGCAAACCCGCAGCTGGCACCGACCTTTCCCGCCCGCATCTTCTGCCTTGCCCGGTCAGGCGACTGGAACGCGGCGGCGCTGACCCTGCGCACCGCGCAGGCGCTTGGGTTCGTGACCGAAGACGAAGACGCGCTGCTGTCACGGTTCCTCGACCCGGAACTGTACGAAGGCGATCCACCTCTGGCCAAGCCTGCGCGCCCCAGCCCGCTGGTCTGGCGGATGCTGGAAGCGGTGGGCGAACCCCTGCCCACCAACACCCTGCCGCTGGCCTTTGCGCAGGCCGACCTGCGGGACACGGCAGGCTGGAAATCACAGATCGAGGCGGCGGAACGCCTGGCACGCACCGGGGCCATTGCCCCGAACCGGCTTCTGGGTATCTACACCGACCACAAGCCGGCTGCGTCCGGCGGCGTCTGGGACCGGGTTGCGGATGTGCAGGCCCTTGATGCCGCGCTGGCTGTCGGCGATGCCCAGAAGGTGGCGCAGATCCTGCCCGGCGTCTGGGACCGGATGGTTGCGGCTGAACTGGAAGTGCCCTTCGCCACCCTGTTTGCCGCCCCCTTGGGCAAGCTTGCCCTGCCCCCACCGGTGTCTGCCCTGGCGTTCCGCATTGCGCTGCTGTCACCCGACTATCAGGCGGCGGCAAATGCGCGGATGCCTGCGGATTCAACCGAAAGCTTTCTGATCGGCATCGCACGCGGCACGGTGGACGGCACGGCACCCGACAGTCTGGGCCGCGCCATCGCACCCGCGTTCCGCAACCCGACGCCCGGTCTGGACGCGCAGGCGCTGTTGCAGGACGGGCGCATCGGGGAAGCGGTTCTGCTGGCCGTCGACCGGATCGGGGCCGGTCTGCGCGGCGACCTTCCGCTGGTGACACAGGGACTGTCGCTGCTGCGCATCGTCGGGCTTGAAGATGCCGCGCGCCGCACGGCGCTGGAGATGATGCTGCTGGAACGGCGCGGCTGACCGGTGGATCGCTGGATTTCATCCTTTCTCGATGCTCAGGCAGCCGAACAGGGGGCAGCCCGCAACACCCTTCTGGCCTATGGCCGGGATCTGAAGGATTTTGCCGGCTGGCTTGACCGGCGCGGAACCGGCTTTGCCGGTGCCACCCGGACCGACGTGGACGCCTATCTGGTCTGGACCGAATCGCTGGGCCTGTCCAAGGCCACCCGGGCCCGCAGGCTGTCGGCGATCCGGCAGATGTACCGGTTTGCCCATGAAGAGGGTCTGCGCAGCGACAATCCCGCCCTGCCAATCCGGGGACCGGGGCGCGTAGAGCGGCTGCCCGGCACCCTCAGCCGGTCAGAGGTTGCCGCCCTGCTTGACGCCGCCGCAACCCATGGCCCCGCCCAGGACAGGCTGCGCAACCGCTGCCTGATGGAGATGATCTACGCCACGGGCATGCGCGTGTCGGAACTTGTGGAACTGCCCGTGGCGGCGGTGCGCGGTGACCCCCGGATGATCCTGGTGCGCGGCAAGGGCGGCAGGGAACGCATGGTGCCGCTGTCCGGGCCGGCGAAGGACGCGCTGGCAGGCTGGCTTGCCGCCCGCGACGCGCAGGAGGATGCGGCGCGGGCCTGCGGCAGGCCGGTGTCGGGGTTTTTGTTTCCATCCCGGGGCAAGGACGGGCATCTGTCGCGGCAGGCCTTTCATCTTCTTGTCAAATCTCTGGCCGTGGCCGCGGGGCTGGACCCGGCTGCAGTGACACCGCATACCCTGCGCCATGCCTTTGCGACGCACCTTCTGGAAGGCGGCGCAGACCTGCGGGTGATCCAGACCCTTTTGGGTCATGCCGACCTCGCCACCACAGAAATCTACACCCATGTCCTGGACGAGCGGCTGCGCCAGCTGGTCCTGACCCATCACCCGCTGGCCCGGCAGGATTGACCGGTGCTTGCACCGCCGCCAGACGGCACGCATAAGCGGCGCATCACAGGAAAGGGTACGCGATGGAAGATTCTGCTTTGGATGCAGCGTTTTGGCTGACTGTCGGGGCCATCCTTCTTCTGCTGGTGATGTCGGCGCTTTTTTCCGGTTCGGAAACCGCGCTGACGGCGGCTTCGCGGGGCAAGCTGCGGGCGCAGGCCGACAAGGGATCAAGCGGGGCGGCGGCGGCACTGAAGGTGACCGAAGACAACGAACGGATGATCGGTGCGCTGCTTTTGGGCAACAACATCGTCAACATCACCTCGGCCTCTCTGGCGACGGCCCTGCTGACCCGCATGTTCGGTGACAGCGGCGTCGCCCTGGCCACCTTTGTCATGACATCCCTGGTGCTGATCTTTGGCGAGGTGCTGCCAAAGACTTATGCCATCACCAATGCCGAAGTGGCGGCATCCCGCGTGGCACCGCTGATCCGGGTGGTGATCCTTGTCTTTTCGCCCGTCGTCTCGGTCGTGCGGGCGCTGGTGCGGGTGCTGCTGCGGCTCTTTGGCGTGCGCGCCGACCCGGACGGGCATATCCTGTCGCTGCGCGAGGAAATTGTCGGGGCCATCGCGCTCGGCCACTCGGGCGGTGCGGTTGAAAAAGAAGACCGCGACCGCCTGCTGGGGGCCCTTGATCTGAACGACCGCACGGTGGACGAGGTCATGCGCCACCGCAGCCAGATCGAAATGATCGATGCCGACCGCAGCCCTGACGAAATCCTGACACAGATCCTGGCCTCGCCGCACACCCGATTGCCGGTCTACCGGGACAGCGACGAGAATATCCTGGGCGTGATCCACGCCAAGGACCTGCTGCGCGAGGTTGACCGGCTGGTGCGCGGGCCGCAGGGCAATGAAGGGGCGCTGGCCGATCTGGACATCCTCAAGATCGCGATGAAGCCCTATTTCGTGCCCGACACCACCCCGCTGGACGAACAGATGCGCCAGTTCCTGAAACGCCACACGCATTTCGCCCTGGTGGTCGACGAATACGGCGCGCTGCGCGGCCTGATCACGCTGGAAGACATCCTGGAAGAGATCGTCGGCGAAATCGCCGACGAGTTCGATCTGGCGCAGGATACGGTTCTGAAACGCGCCGAAAACGGCGACTACTTTGTCGAAGGGTCCATGACGATCCGCGATCTGAACCGCGCGATGGACTGGCAGTTGCCGGATGACGAGGCCAACACCATTGCCGGCCTCGTCATCCATGAAGCGCAGATGATCCCGAACGAAAAGCAGGCGTTCAGTTTTCACGGCTTCCGGTTCGAAGTGGTGACGCGGCGGGAAAACCGCATCACGAAGCTTCGGGTGCGCCCGCTGTAGGCGGCACGGCCAGCGACCTGCGCCAGTCGTCCAGCGCCGCGTTCGGCTCGTCCTGCGGCGCGGGGGCTTTCGCTGCGCCGTTGCCGCCGCGCGTCGGCTGGCGCGGGCGCCGGGCGGGCCCCGCCGCGACCGGGGTGCCAGGGGCCGGGGCGCGGGCCCGGAAATGATGCGCCTCGCGCGCACCGAAATAGAACCCCACGATGGCCCCCAGAAGCCACCACAGGGGTTCCGGCACCTGGTTGAGGCCGGTCATCCGGGCCGCGAACCCATCCGGATCGACCATGGCATAGCCAAACAGCGCCAGCGTGCCAAAGGCCAGCATCGGGCGCGGCAGGCGGTTCAGCCCGTTGACCAGCCGGTCGAACCACCCCGTCCCTGCGCCCGCAAACTCGGCGCTGTGCTGGGCCAGGGCTGCGGCCTGCGCGCCTGCCGCCAGTTCCATCCGGCGGGTGGCGTTTTCGGTGAACACCTCGGACACATCGCGCACCGTCTCGCCCAAAGTCGTCACCATGCCGGGGCCGCCCAGGATTCTGCCGATCAGCCCCATGATGCCACCCGCGCGTTATGGTCCGCATCCGTCAGGCGGTACCGGTCGGCCATGAACTCTTCGGCGCGGGTGATCCAGCCGCCCTTGCCGCCGTCACGCCGCCGGGCAAAGCGGCGGCTGGCGGGCCGGGCGTCGGCCAGCCGGTAGTAGTAATTGCGCCGGGCGATGGCATAGGCATCGGCCAGATGGTTCGGGGCCGCCTCTGCCGCGCGGCGGGCAGCCTCGCAGGTGGCCGGGCCGATCACGCCATCCTCGGTGCAGGGAAAGCCCATCCGGCCCAACAGGCGCTGCAAGATGCGCACGGCATTGGCCCCCGCATTGACATACATGTCAAAGACCGACGCCTGCAGGCACGCTGGCAGACGGTCGAGCCCCGGCTTGTGAAAGTAATGATCGACAAAGATCGTCACCGCCTGCGCGCGCGTCAGACGGCGCACATCCGCCTCGGTCACCCGGCCGTCACCGGTCAGGTCCAGACCAAGGCGGCGCAGCGTGCCAAGGGTCACGCCGTGGTTGGTGGCCCCGCCCGGGTCGGCAGGGTCGTTCACAAAACCGCCCTCGCGGGCGACAATCTCTTCGGCCAGGTCCTGAACTGTGGTCATGCCCCTCTTCCGATCGCAGGTTTCCGGATCGGTCAGTTCGGGCTGCCGGGGTTAAGATTCCGGCAATCACCCGTTCGGTGGGGTATCAGGATCAACATAGACACCCTGTTCCTTCAGGGCATCGACGACTTCCTTCGGCATGTAGGTTTCGTCATGTCTGGCAAGGATTTCCGTGGCCTGGAACACCCCGTCCACCAGGCGCCCGGTGCCGACCATGCCCTCGCCCTCGCCAAAAAGGTCGGGCAGGACGCCGGTGTAGCTGACCGGCACCTCGGTGGCGGTATCGGTTACGCGGAAGGTCACCGTCTCGCTTTGCCCCCTCTGCAGCGACCCTTCGACCACCAGCCCGCCGATGCGGAAGGTTTCGGTCGGGGGTGGCGGGTTTTGGGTAACCTGGCTGGGCGTGCGGAAGAAATTGATTCCGTCGCGCATCGCATAGCCGATCAGCCCCGTGGACAAGGCCAGGGCTGCAAAGGCCAGCGCAATGATCTGGATGCGGCGTTTCTTCTTCAGGCCCTTCATTCTGTCCTCATGGAAAAAGCGGGGCCAGCAGCAGCCCTGCGGTTTCCTCGACCCCGAGCATCAGATTGGCGTTCTGGATCGCCTGACCCGAAGACCCCTTGGTCAGGTTGTCCAGCACCGCAACCACAACTGCGCGGCCCGGCATCCGATCACCCGCGACGCCAATATGCACGAAATTGGACCCCCGCACATCGCGTGTCGAGGGGAGTGCGCCAAAAGGCAGCACCTGCAAGAACGGCTCTGCCCCATAGCGGGCCGCAAGCGTGGCATGGACCTGCGCCGGATCGCCGTCCACATAGACGGTCGCCAGAATGCCCCGGTTCATCGGCAACAGGTGCGGGGTGAACTGCACCCGCACCGGGCGGCCCGCCGTGCGGCTGAATTCCTGGTCGAACTCGCCCAGATGCCGGTGCCTGCCGCCGGCGGAATAGGGGTGGGTGCCTTCGGACAACTCTGCGTGCAGCAGGTTTTCCTTCAGCGACCGGCCGGCGCCGCTGACCCCGGCCTTCAGGTCGATCACGATACGGTCAAGGTCGATCACCCCCGCCTCGATCAGGGGGGTAATGGCATACTGCCCGGTCGCCGCGTTGCAGCCGGTGCCGGCAACCAGGCGCGCTGCGGCAATCCCGGCCCGGTAGAATTCGGTCAGGCCATAGACGGCTTCTTTCTGAAGCTCTGGCTGGCTGTGGGGCTGGCCGTACCATGTCTGGTAGGCCGCCGGGTCGCGCAGGCGGAAGTCGGCGGACAGGTCCACAATCTTCAGATCGCGCGGCAGGGCGGCGATGACGGCCTGGCTGGTGCCATGTGGCAGGGCGCAGAAACAAAGATCAACCTGCGCAAAGTCGATGTCATCGATCCTTTGCAGGGCGGGAAGGGTCAGGTGGCGCAGGAAGGGAAAAACCTCGGCCATTGTCAGCCCTGCCTTGCGGTCGGCCGACAGGGCGGTGATCCGGAAATGAGGGTGCGTCGCCAGCAGGCGGACCAGTTCGGCCCCCGTATAGCCGGACGCCCCGAGAACGGCGATAGACTGGGTCATGGCAGGCCCCCTGATTGACGGGCGGAGTGATGCGTCACGAACCGCAGATTGGCAAGGGGGCCTTGCACCTCTTGGTCAGACGGGGATACACAGCCTTGATCATGTCGGGCTGAGGGGTGGGAATCAGGGGTCTGTCAGCGGTCTGATCCGTCGTATGCGGTTGAAGCGGCGGCTTTGGAACCCGGGCAGAACCCGTGTTTTCCCCTGTCATCCGATCTGAGCACCAAGGCCGGACCCCGGCACCCGACAAGCTGGAGTTTCCGCCACCCTGCCACCCTGCCGCCCCGCCCTGCCCCGGCCTGCAACCGTCAGGGTGCCGATGGCCGCACCTGATCCTTCTGCCCGATGTCACGCCGGGGCGACCCGCCCCCCGCATTCATCGGCAAACCCCTTGCCAGCCGCGGCCAGTCACGACAGCTTAGGCCCGGCAAAAACACCCCCAAGTTCCGGAGAATTGCACCGTGTTGCACATTGACCTGCCGACCCGATCAGAAATCGCAAAACTGACCGAGACCCGCGCCAAACCTTGCGTGACCATCTATGTCGCGACCACCCCGCTGACCGAACAGGCGCAGATCGACCGGATCGAGCTCAAGACCCTGCTGAAATCCGCCGTGCAGCAGCTTGTGGCCGCTGATACGCCCAAGCGCAGCATCCAGCCGATCGAAGATGCCGTCGAGGAAATCGTCGCCGATGACGCGTTCTGGGCGCATCAGGCCAACAGCCTTGCCCTGTTCCTGACGCCGCAGGGCGTGACCACCTTTCGCCTGCCGAACCGGCTGCACAGCCAGGTGCATGTGTCGGACCGGTTTCACATCAAGCCGCTGCTGCGCGCCGTGACCTTTCCGCAGAACGCCTATGTCCTGGCCATCAGCCGGGGCGATGTGCGCCTTGTCGAGGTTTCCGCCGACCTTCCCGCGCACAGGGTGCCGGTCCCGGCCCTGCCAAAGGACATGGCCGATGCGCTGGGGCGCCGCACGCATGGCGCGATGAGCGGCGGCCTGCACGGTGCCGAAGCGGGCAGCGAACACGCGCTGCTGACGCGCTATGCCCGCGCCGTGGATGCGGCGCTGCGCCCGGTGCTGGCAGGTCAGGACCGCCCGCTGATCGTGGCGGCGAGCGAGCCGCTGGTATCGGTCTTCCGGTCGGTCAGCAGCTATGGGCACGTTGCCGCCGCCGGAATTGCCGGATCGCCGGACCGCACCCCCGACCATGATCTGGCAACTGCGGCGCGGGGCATTCTGGACGGGATCTATGCCGAAGATATCGCGGCCCTTGCCCGGCTTTTTGCCGACCGCGCGAATGACGGCCGCGCCACGACCGATGTGGCCCAGGCGGCACGGGCGGCCACCTTCGGCGCGGTCGACACCCTGATCGTCGACATCGACGTGGTCCTGCCTGGCACCGTGTCGGACAGCGACGGGACCGTCACCTTCGCCGAAGCCGAAAGTCCTGCCACCTACGGCGTTGTCGATGAAATCGTCAGCCGCGCCCTGCGGTCCGGCGCGCGCATCGTCTCGGCGCGGCGCGATGATGTGCCGGGTGGCGGCGCGCTTGCCGCGATCCTGCGCTACGCAATCTGACGCATGTCAGCGCAGCGCCTGCAGCAGGGCAAGGGTCGGCTCTCCGGTTGCGGGGATGCCGTTGCGCTGCTGCCAGGCGCTGATTGCCGCGCGGGTCTTTGGCCCGATGACGCCATCGGTGCCCCCGGTGTCAAACCCGGCGGCCGTCAGCCTGCGCTGCAGGTCCTGACGGTCGGCGATGGTCATGCCTTGGGCATCGGGCGGGAAGGTTCCCTGAATGGGCGGGCCGCCCGCCAGCCGGTCAGACAGGTGGCCAACGCCGATCACATAGCTTTCGGCGTTGTTGTAGCGGGCGATGACACCGAAATTGCCGAAGATCATGAAGGCCGGGCCGCTGGCCCCGGCGGGTGCGATGATGGCAGCGGGTCCGTGGTTTGGAACCGCCCGCCCCGACATGTCGCGCACGCCCCGCGCCGCCCAGTCGGCGGGGCTGCGGGTGCGCCCGCGCCCGGTCTGACCCATGTCGAACCCGGCGGGCAGCCTCACCTCCACCCCCCAGGGCTGGCCCCGCGTCCAGCCGGACCGCGACAGATAGGCGGCAGTCGATGCCAGCGCATCGGTCGGATCGTCTGACCAGATGTCGCGCCGCCCGTCGCCGGTGAAGTCCACGGCATAGGCAAGGTACGAGGTTGGAATGAACTGCGTATGGCCCATGGCCCCCGCCCAGCTTCCCGTCATGTTGGCCGGCAAGGTATCGCCGTTCTGCAGAATCTTCAGGGCAGCCACCAGTTGCTGTTCAAAAAACTCACCGCGCCGCCCGTCATAGGCCAGGGTCGACAGGGCCGAGATCACCGGCACATCGCCGCGCCGTTCGCCATAGAAGCTTTCCAGGCCCCAGACCGCGACGACGACATCGGGTTCCACCCCGTAGCGCGCCTCGATCCTTGACAGCACCGGCCCATGGGCGCGCAGCGCCGCGCGGCCCTTGCTGACCCGTTCCTGCGAAGCGGCGATGGCCAGGTAATCTTCCAGCGACCGGGTGAATTCGATCTGGTTGCGATCCTTGTCGATCACATCGGGCAGGAATCCGGCAGACCGGAACGCGGTGTCCAGCGTTGCAGGGGAAATGCCCCGGGCTTCGGCGCGGGGGCGGAAGGCCGCAACCCAGGCATCATAGCCTGCGTCCGGGACCGGGCGCATATCCTGCTGCTCTGGGCCCGCCCCCGCCCCGCCGCCCATGCCGCCGCCACAGGCCGCCAGCAGCAAGGCCGAAAGTCCCGCCGTCACCGCGCGCCGCTTTACCTGCATTCTGCCCGCCGTTTCCTGACCTGCCTTGCCGCAGGCTAGCCTATCCGCGCCGCCCCGCAAAGAGCGCGCCTGCCGCAGCCGGGCCTTGGCCTTGGGGCTGAAGCGAACCTCTGTCATCCCTGCCCGGGCAACCTCTGCCCGGATGGTCGTGACGGACGGGCAGAAGCTGATCCCCCGGGCACCGGCGCGGCGCGGGCCGGTCAGGCCTCTGTCAGCGCGCCAAGCGCAGCAGAAGCATCGGCCCAGAGACGGTCAGAGTCGGCCTGTGCGGCGGCAACGGCATCGGCATCGCCGTTGCGCAGCTGTGTTTCCAGCCCGGCGAAATGCCGGTGAAGATGCGACGCACCCACCATGGCGGCTGCCCCGGCCAGTTCATGGCACAGCGCCCGCGCCTCGGCCGGGGACGACGCGGCGCTGCGCAGCCGGTCCATCGCGGCGGTGGTGTCGCGCAGGAACTGCGCGACTGTCCGCCTTATCCCGTCGGCCCCAAGGGCCTGCCGCAGCTCTTCGATCCGCAGGGCGTCCAGCACGGCATCCGCAGGCTGAGGCGAAGCGGGCGGCAGAGGAGGCGGCGGGACAGAGACGGCGGACAGCGTGCGGGCAAGATCGCGGATCGTCATCGGTTTGGTCAGGCAGTCGTCCATGCCTGCGCCCCGGAACCTTTCCAGTTCCTCGGGCATGGTATGGGCCGTGACCGCGATGATGCGGCTGTCCTTTGACAGCCCTTCGGCCCGGATCAGCCCGGTTGCCGTAATCCCGTCCATAACGGGCATCGAAATGTCCATCAGGATGGCGTCATAGCGGTGCACACGGGCCTTCTTGACCCCTTCCCTGCCATCGACCGCAAGTGTGGACCGATGGCCCAGCAGCCGCAGCATCTCTTCCATGACAAGCCGGTTGGTGGCATTGTCTTCAACCACCAGAAGATCAAGGACCGGATCATCGGTGCCGTCCTTGGCCGTGGTTCTGACAAACTCTGCGGGGGCGGGTGCCGGGGCGGCTCGCTCGACTGTCGGCATCGGCAGCCGAAGCCAAAATCTGCTGCCCTTGCCAGGTTCACTTTCCGCGCCGATCTGGCCCCCCATCGCCTCGGCCAGGCGCCGCGATATGGCAAGGCCCAGGCCCGTTCCTGCATCGGCGCGCCCGTAGGACGGATCAAGCATCACAAAATCCTCAAAGACCCGTTCCAGATCTTCGGGCGCTATTCCGATGCCGGAATCGGTCACGCTCAGGTCCAGCAAAGCCGTTCGCGCACCCTGCGGGTGCAGAACAGCCTTCAGCACCACCTTGCCGCCGTCGGTGAACTTGACAGCATTGGACAAAAGGTTCTGCACGATCTGACCCAGTCGGAAGGAATCGCCCCGGACCAAAGGCAAGTCGGGCCCGATGTCCAGTTCGATCTTCGTGGCCTTTTTCGCCGCAACCGGACGCAGCACATCCGCCAATGAGGCCAGCATCGGTGCCAGTTCGAACGGGGAATCCGACAGGGCCAGATGCCCGGCCTCGACCTTTGAGATGTCAAGCACGTCGTTCACGTGGCGCAGCAGCTGCTTGGCCGAAGACTGCGCCAGACGGACAAACTTTGCCTGCGACGGATCGACGGCCTTGCGCCCGACAATTTCAATGGCGGCAATCACGCCGTTCAGCGGTGTCCGCATCTCGTGGCTCATCACCGCCAGAAAATTTGTCTTGGCCTGCTCTGCGGCCAGCGCCTTGTCGCGGGCGGCCATCAGGGCGCGTTCATTGGCCACCGGTTCCGAAATGTCGCGCATGAAGGCGATGAAGATCATCCCGTCGGGGCCGGAATTGCTGGTGATCGACATTTCGACCGGAAATTCCTCGCCGGATTTGCGTAGGGCGGTGATCTGGATGCGGCCGCCATCAACCACCTTCTTCTTGCCGGTTTCCCGCATCCGGGCCATGCCCGCCTCATGCGCGGCCACATGGCGCGCCGGAATGATCAGCCGGTCCAGACCCTGGCCGATCGCCTCGTCCCTGGTGAAGCCGAATATGCGTTCTGCCGCCTGGTTGAAATCCAGAACACGCCCGTCCAATCCGGCCACGATCACACCGTCCAGCGCTGTCGCCACGGTGGCCTGCAGCCGGGACGAAACCCGAAGCGCCTCGGCGGTTTTGCGTTCGGCCTGCCGGTTGAGGTACAGCACCGACCCCAGCAAGGCGACCAGAAGCATCAGCAGCGCGGCAGAGGTTGCAGCAACCTGGCGCAACAGCCGCGCAAGCTGGGCACGGCGCTGGTCCGCCTGGGTGGCATATTGTTCCACGGTGCGGATCGACAGGGACCGCAGGTCCATCCGCAGGGCCTGAACATCTTCCACCAGGGCAGGCAGCGCGGCGCGCAAAGACGCATCACTGCCGTCGATCAGGGGCGTGGCACGCTGCAGAAACCCGTCCAGCCGCACGCTCAGCGGCCGGATGGCCGCTTCAAGGTCCAGTCTTTCGAACATTGCCCCTGACCGGACCAGATCGGTCCTGCTGTAGAACAGATCAAAGCGCTTGCGCAGCTCATCCAGCGGCGGGTTATCCTGTTGCAGGGCAAGTTCCGCTGCAGACAGAAGCAGGACCAGATCCAGTTCCAGTTGCGTCAGGTTCCAGTGGATGCTGTCGACCGGTTCTTCCTGAAACAGCCGCATCTCGCGCCGGACTTCGGCGGACAGGACCGCAAGCACACCCACGGCCATTGCCATGCAGCCGACAAGCACGTTGCGCAGATAGCGGGGCCGGGATCGAGGCGCTGACGGCATCCCAAGCCTTTCCCAGACCCGCGACCGCAGGCCTACTCTGTAATCACGATACGGTCGAGTTGCCAGATCGAACGGGCATAGGTCTGTTCGGTCCGGAATGCCTCCACATCGTCATAGGGGAAGATCATCCAGATCGGACCCTTTTCGCGCACGGACATGGGCTTGCCGTTCGCGCGATAGGCCAGCAGGGGACCTTCGGCCGTCGCATCTGCCACAGGGAAGCTGATCTCGTAATCATTCAGGGCCTTTGCCAGCAGATTCGGTCCGGTCGCGCCAAGGGCATCCAGCAGATCCGTCAGAAGGACGCCTTCATAGGTATCCACGCCTTCGGTCCAGATGGTCGACGTGGCGAAACTGTGCTGCGGAAGGCTGTCGAGAAGGGCCATGTCAAAACGGGCCGTGCCATCGTCATTGGTGTTTGTGATCGCGCCCGACACGGTCAGGATCACGTCGCCCTGGGGTGCGGGCAGGCTGTCGGCGCGTGCCGCCGCAGCCGAGAGAAGTCCGGCGGCAACCATCAGAGCCGCACTGAAACGTCGTAAGGAATTCATGTCATGTCCTGCGATTTGCCAATCGTTCAACCGTCATATTTTAGGCGGCGGATTATGGCCGGTCGCCTGCCCATTGGTATAGGTCGGCAGGTTCAATCGGACATCCGCTCAGCACAGGCCGGCTTCCTTGGCAATCATTGCCGCATGCGTGCGATTGCGTGCATTGATCTTGCGGTACAGCGTCTTGACATGCAGCTTGACAGTCACTTCCTGCAGATCAAGGTCGCGGGCGATTTCCTTGTTCGCCATGCCCCGGCACAGGCGCCGCAGCACATCCAGTTCGCGCGGGGTCAGCGGGCTGGCGGCGGAGGTGCCAAAATTCCCCGTCCGGTCTGCCATCTGCATCATGGGGGCATAGACCTCGCCCGCGGCCATGAATCGCGCGGCGGCGACCAGTGATTTGGTGGACATCGTCTTGGGCAGAAATCCCGCAGCACCCTCGGCCAGGGCCTGCTCGGCAACAGCGCGAGACGCCGTGCCCGACAGGATCGCGACGGCGGTTCCCGGAACGGCGGCGCGCATCGCGGCAAGTCCTTCCAGACCGTTCATGCCCGGCATCATGTAGTCCAGCATCACCAGATCAAAGGGGCCATCCGCCTTCACAGCCGCAAGAGCACTGCCGAGATCCTTTGCGATATTCACGCAAAAACCGGAATCCTGCCGAAGGAAGGCCGCAATCGTCTCTCGCACCAGCTCCTGGTCGTCTGCGATCAGTATCTTCATTTCGGCCAACCCTCAAAGCCCGCAGGAGCGTCCGGTCCGGGCCAGGATGACGCGTCGGCTGACGCGGAAACACCGGAACAGTGCTCACCGAGGCTGGTTTCGATGTCAATACACTTGCAGGGGGAACCGAAGGTTTCTCATCGCTTTGCCAGACATCCTGCGGTGCTGCGGCGGTCATCACCCCCCACCGTGCCATCGCAAGACAGCAGGAACATGGCTACGTCCCCCGGCCGCAGCCCTGCACCCCGCGCCTTGCCCCGCCCTGGTCAGGCCCGCACGTCAACGACAACCCGGCCCCGGACCTCGCCCTTAAGGATCGCCCGGCCCAGACCGGGAAGGTCGGCTAGACCGGCAGGATGGATCATCGCCTCCAGACGGTTCATCGGCAGGTCGGCCGCGATCCGGTCCCAGGCCTGCACCCGCGCCGCATAAGGCACGAAGACCGAGTTGATGCCCAGCAGGTTGACGCCGCGCAGAAGGAACGGCACCACCGAAGCCGGCAGGTCAGCACCGCCCGCAAGCCCCACGGCGGCAACGCTGGCGTTCATCTTCATCTGGCCTAGAATCCGCGCCAGCATCGCCCCGCCCACTGAATCGATGCAGCCCGCCCATGTCTCTGACTCAAGCGGGCGCTTCACGGTTTCCGCCAGTTCCGCGCGCGGCACGATCCGCGCTGCGCCCAGGTCACGCAGATAGCCTTCCGTTTCCGGACGCCCCGTGACTGCGGCCACCCTATGGCCAAGCCCTGCCAGCAGGGCCACGGCCACCGATCCCACACCCCCGGCGGCCCCGGTCACCAGCACCTCGCCCTGATCCGGGCGCAGGCCGTGGTTTTCCAGCGCGATCACCGCCAGCATCGCCGTGAAACCGGCGGTACCCACGGCCATCGCCATCCGCGTGGACAGCGATGCGGGCAGCGGCACCAGCCAGTCGGCCCTGACGCGGGCACGGGTGGCATAGCCGCCCCAATGCACCTCGCCGACACGCCAGCCGGTCAGCACCACCCGGTCACCGGGACGGTAGCGCGCATCGTCCGAGGTTTCGACCACCCCGGCGAAATCAATGCCGGGCACATGTGGCCAGGCCCGCACCAGTCCCCCGCCGGAGCCAAGGCAGAGGGCATCCTTATAGTTCAGCGTCGAATATTCGACCGCCACGGTCACGTCACCGTCCGGCAACCGGCTGTCGGACAGTTCCTGCACGCGGGCGGCGGTACCCCCTGCCGCGTCCTTCTCCACCACCAATGCCCTGAACATCGCTTCTCCCCGATCTGACAAACAAGGCTAGCGCGGCACGCCCGTAAAGGGAACACGTCGCGTTCGCCCGGCCACTGGCGGCGACTGTGCGGTCTTTGGGTCACCGGCGGGGTGATCAGGCCGATGCCGGGCGCGCCGATCCTTGGCGGCCACCCTGACCGGGCGGGCGACCCGCCCCGCGCCCCCATGCCGCAGGGCCCGCACCGGGTCAGGCGCGGAAAGTTTCGGATCAGCGTAACCAAGTCTTAAGCCAGTCAGCGGATACATGGCTGACCGACCCCGACCGACCCGCTGCACCGGACCCGATCTTGCCATGGACCTGATCCGCCATCCCATCGTCTTCCTGCACCTGCCGCGCACCGGCGGCGGGCCGGTACATGCCGCTCTTGCCCGGGTGGTGGGCGCGCCGCGCGTCTCGCCGGTGCGCAGCGCCAATCAGGCCGCCCCCGGGGCGGCACAGTTCCCGCCGGGGCACGCGCTTTACTCCGGCCCGCTCGACTGGGACGGGATCGAAACCCTGCCACGCGGCCGCTTCACCTTCACCGTGCTGCGCGATCCGCAGGAACGCATCGCCTCGCTCTACTTTCATTTTCGCGCGCAGGCCGAAGCCCTGACGGAAGAAGAGCTTGCCCTGCCGGAAAACCTGCATCTCGCCCGCGCGCGGCACTGGACCGCCGATGACTGCTTTTTCGGCGGGGATGCAGACTGGCAGGCCCGCATCCGCGATGTCTGCGACAACGTCTATTGTTCCTATTTCGGCACCCGGCGCATCGGCGGGACCGCCGCCTTCCGCGCCCTGCCGCGGGCCGAGGCGCTGGCCACGGCCCGGCGCGGGCTGGCGGAACTGGACGGGGTGATCCATTGCAACGACCTGCGCCCGCTGGAAGCGGCGCTTTTGGACCGCTACGGGGTCATCCTGCGGCTTGCCACGCCGTCAGAAGCGACATCGGAACATCTGCGCTGGCCGCGCCTGCTGGAAGCCTTTGGCACCGATTCCGCCCGCCATCGGATCGAGGCCTTTGCCGAGCGGGACCACGATCTTCTGGCGCGCCGCCCCGCGCTGCACGGCGCCCCGTCTGCCCCGCTGCACGCCGCTCAGCGCCCGACGGCGACATAATCGGTGAAACCGGCCGCGCGGGCTTTTTCAGCCGAATAGATGTTGCGAAGGTCCGCCATCTTCGGCGTGGCCATCGACCCGGCCAGACGCGGCAGGTCCAGGGCGCGGAATTCGTTCCACTCGGTCAGGATCACCACGGCATCCGCGCCTGCCGCCGCATCATAGGCGCTGTCGCGCCAGTCGACGCCCGGAAGCAGCCGTGTTCCTTCGCGCCACCCCTCGGGATCGACAACGCGCACCCTGGCCCCGCCCCCGATCAGCGCGGGCACGATTGTCAGCGAGGGTGCCTCGCGCATGTCGTCGGTGTTCGGCTTGAAGGTGACGCCCAGTACCGCCACGGTCTTGCCGCTGATCGTGCCGTCGCAAAGATCGACGATCTTTTCCACCATGCGCCGCTTGATTTCATCATTCACCTTGATCACCGTTTCGGTGATCTGCATCGGCACCGAATGATCCTGTCCGATCCGGGCCAGCGCCTTTGTATCTTTCGGAAAACAGGATCCGCCATATCCGGGTCCGGCATGCAGGAACTTGTTGCCGATGCGCCCGTCCAGGCCCATGCCCCTGGACACGGACTTGATATCGGCCCCGACCTTTTCGCACAGCGCGGCGATTTCGTTGATGAAGGTGATCTTCACCGCCAGAAAGGCGTTGGCGGCGTATTTGATCATCTCGGCGGATTCGAGATCGGTGTAGACCACCGGAAAATCACGCAGGAACAACGGACGGTAGATTTCGGCCATCACCGCCCGGGCGCGGTCGGATTCCACCCCCACCACCACGCGGTCGGGCCGCATGAAATCATCGATTGCCGCCCCCTCGCGCAGGAATTCGGGGTTGGAGGCCACGTCGAACCGCGCGTCAGGCGCGGCAGCCCGGACGGCCGCCTGCACGGCCCGGTTGGTGCCGACCGGCACGGTCGATTTGGTGACGATCACGGCATATCCCGTCAGCGCCGCCCCGATCTCGGCGGCGGCCGCCATCACATAGGTGATGTCGGCATGGCCGTCGCCACGCCGCGCCGGGGTGCCGACGGCAATGAAGACGGCATCCGCGCCGCTGACTGCCGCCTTGATATCCAGCGTGAAGGTCAGCCGTCCCGCCTTGACGTTCCTGGCCAGCAGCACGTCGAGTCCCGGCTCGAAAATGGGGATCTCGCCCCGGTTCAGCTTCTCGATCTTGGCCGGGTCCTTGTCGACGCAGACCACCTCATGCCCGAAGTCCGAAAAGCAGACCCCCGACACCAGCCCGACATAGCCCGTCCCGATCATCGCAATCTTCATCGGTGCATACCCTGGTCAAGAAAAAGCCTGCCGCTGACTATGCACTTGCTCAAGGGGAGTCAAAGCCCCTGCGTCTCCGGCTGTCGGGGAACAGGCACGGCCCCGCGCCGCTGCATCACGGCCTCGCGCCAGGTCAGCAGGCTGATTGCGCCGATGATCAGTGTGCCCCCCAGCAGGACAAAGGGATCGACCGGCTCGCCGAAGATCAGCGTGCCCAGCATCGCAGCCCAGATCAGCTGCAGAAAGGCGACGGGCTGCGTTGCCGACATCGGGGCCACGGCGAAGGCGCGGGTCATCGCATAATGGCCCAGCGTGGCGAAGACCGCCGTCAGCAGCAGCCAGGCCAGCTGCACCGCGCTGACCGGCACCCAGACGGCCAGGGCAAAGGGGGCCAGCCCTGCCGTCACCGTCAGCGACATCATTGCCACGATCATGCCCGCACCTGCCCGGCCGCTCAGCCGCTTGGCGCACAGATAGGACCCCGCGAAAAGCATCGCCGCGCAAAGCTGCGCCAGATGCCCGTCGGTCACCGCCCGCACCCCGGGGCGCAGGATGATCAGGGCACCCAGCAGCGCCACCAGGACCGCCAGCACGCGCGGCGCGGTCAGCCTTTCGCCAAACAGCAGCGCCGCCCCCAGCGTCACCGCCACGGGGTTGAGATAGCCCACCGCCGTCACCTCGGCCAAAGGCAGCCGCGCCATGGCATAAAACCAGAAGATCACCGCCCCGGTGTGAAAAGCCCCGCGCCACAGGAACAAGCCTGCGGTCCCCGGCGGCACACCGCCGCGCAGCAGCGGCAGCATCGTGGGCAGCAGGATCAGCACCCCCCAGCCAAAGCGCAGGAAGGCGGTCTGTGCCGCCGGCAGGCCGGTGCCCAGATGCCGCACCACCGCCGTCATGCAGACAAAGCTGAGGCCCGCCGCCAGCATCCACAGGACGCCCGCGACAGGACGCGGCGCGGCAGGGGCGGCAGGTCCGGTCATCGCCGCAGATGACGCCAATCCGGGGGCGGGTTCAAGGGCGGACCGGGGCGGGCAGGACTGTCCGGCTGGCGGGTTGGTCCGGGCCAGCAGCAGGCAGGTTGCCGGCACCCACCCCAGCGGGGCCGCCAGGGCAGCGGTCGGCGATTGCGCCTCGCCCCCCGCGCAGCGCCGCACGAAAGCGCAGCGCACCGCAAACGATCAGGAACGCCGCCCCGCCAAGGCGATCGCGCCCCCGGCCAGGGCAGCACCCCGGACAGCGCATCAAGGCCCGGAACCGCGGCGGTCATCAGCGGGGCATCCGACAGGCTGCAGGCCGGCAGCCCCGCCCCGACATGCTCGCTCCGCAGCCCCTGGCGCAGCACGAAGGCATTCTGCGCGCCAATCGCCAGGATCAGGCTGCGCCCGACCGGAAGCCCCGATACCGCTGCCGATCCCACCAGAGGGTTCCTGCCTGCGCCGCGTCTTCATGACCGTCCGGCGCGGCCCAGCCCGCCATCGGGCGGGACCGGATGACAGAAGCCTGTGACATGCCGCCCGGCTCAGCGCGGGCCGACCGCGCGCATCCGGCCAAGGTCATAGCCATTCCACGCCAGCACCTCGCGCGCCGCTGCCAGGCGGTCGGGCGGCAGATCGCTTGTGCGGTTCAGGATCATCCCGAATGACCCCGATGGCGTGCCTACCACCAGTGTCCGGTAATCGGCATCCACCCAAAGCACCCACCATTCCGCCCCGATGCCCGCCGGATCGGCGGCGGTCAGCCGGATGCGGCCCGGCCCGGTCACCGCCGCCGGACCCGCGTAGCGCCGTGTCTCGCCGCCAAGGCACAGGTCCGCCTCCACCGTCAGTTGCCCCGCACCGCCCGGCGTCACCATCAGGCCGCGCGCGGCGCAGGCCCCGGAACCGGCGGGGGCAAAATCCGCCACCTGCATCCAGCGCCCTGCCAGCCGGTCCTGCTGGAACACGGCGTTGGAATAGATCGGTGCCCCCGCCGCCCGGTATCCCGCCTGCGGGGCCGGGGTGCCCACGCATCCCGCCAGCAGCCCCAGCAGCGCCAGTCCCGTTACGCCCTGCATTGTGCCCCCCCGGTCCGCGCCGCGTCGCAAGTGCCCGGCACCCCGGCACCGGGAAGATCAGCCGAAAGCCGCGCGGCCCGGCCTTGCGCGGCCCGGGCCAACCGGCTTGCCCGGGGCGGGTCTTGCCTTCGTTTCGCGTGCCGGGCGGGCGGGCGACGGTGGTGTAATTGCCCGCCCTGGCACAGCGCCCGCCCGTCTTGGCGCAGGCAATCCGGCCGGGAAACATCGCCGGTGCGGGCGGGGGCCGGGGCGGGGCCACCGCCTTCTGCGGCAGGCTGCCGGTTTGCGGCGGGGTGGCCGATGGTTCTGCGCCCTGTGCGCCTGCTGACAATTCCGGGGCGCGGGCAGGCACGGCGGCCTCCGCCTTTGTCACGGCCGCAGCCGGGCTGCCCGGCGGCCTGACCCGGACAGCCCCGGTCACCGGCGGCGCAGCGCCCGCCCAGCCGCCGAGATGGGCGGCCAGGTGCCCGGCCCGCAGGACAGGGGCCATCAGGACGGGGGGGCGGGAACGGGCGCATCGGCAGGTCAGGCCTTCGGGATCAGGCGAACGGTGGCATCACAAGGCCCCATTGCCCTGCCGGGCGCAAGCCGTTTCCGCGGCCTGCCCGGCCGTCCTCAGTAAGGGGCCGGAAAGGCGCGGTGCACTGCCGCGATCTCGGCCTGTACCGCGTCGTCCAGCACCAGGCCCGCCGCGCCCAGCGCCGTCGCCAGTTGCGCCCGCGTCGTGGCCCCCCAGGATCGGGATCACCGCAAAGGGCCGCGACCGGCAAAAGGCCAGCGCCATCTGGCAGGGATCAAGCCCGTGCCGCGCGGCAATGCCGCAATAGGCCGCAACCGCCCCGAACACCTGCGGCGTGATCCGCCCGCTCAGGGTGGGCGTGGCGCTTCGCCGGGTGCCCTCGGGGATCACATCGCCTGCGTATTTGCCCGACAGCAGGCCCACCGCCAGCGGCGAGAAGGCCAGCAGCGGCATATCCTCCATCACCGAAAGCTCGGCCCAGTCGGTATCGAACTGCCGACACAGCAGCGAATATTCGTTCTGGATGCTGGCCATGCGGGGCAAGCCCAGGCTATCTGCCAGCGCCAGCCAGCGCGCTGCCCCCCAGACGCTTTCGTTCGACAGTCCGATGTGGCGGATCTTGCCCTGGGCGATCAGCACCTGCGCCTCCAGCAGCACCTCGGTCATATGGGCGGTGACGGCGACCCGGTCGGTGCCGCGCGGATCATAGGACCACATCTTGCGGAAATGATACGATCCCCGGTTCGGCCAGTGCAGCTGATAGAGATCGATCACATCGGTCTGCAGCCGCCGCAGCGACCCCTCTACGGCGCTGCGCAGGGTCGCGGCACTGATCGGGGCACCGTCGCGCACCGCGCCCTGCCCCGCGCCCGCAACCTTGGTGGCCAGAACCACCCGGTCACGCGGCCCGCCTTTGGCAATCCAGCGGCCGATGATCTCTTCGGTGCGGCCGACGGTTTCGGCAAGAACCGGGTTCGTCGGATACATCTCGGCGGTGTCCCAGAAGGTCACGCCATGCTCCAGCGCCAGATCGATCTGGTCATGCGCCCCCGCCTCGTCGGTCTGGGTGCCCCAGGTCATCGTGCCCAGGCAGAATTCGGAAACGCGAAGACCGGTCCGGCCCAGCGGCATCTGTTGCATGCGGTATCCCTTGCCCCCTGCGACAAAACCTAGCGGTCAGGGCGGGTTTGGCAAGGTCAAGGCTGCGGCGTGATTGAGAACGAAAAAAGAACACTGTAAACTGCATCCATGCCGATTCCGCTGCTTATCCCCACTGGCGGCAAGACCCGCCCGGCCCAGACGCTGCTTGGTCCGCTGCGGCTGGACCGGGGACGGGTGCATGAATTCTGCGGACCCGCACGGCACATGCTGGCCCTGATCCTGCTGCACGCCACCTCGGGGCCGGTGGTCTGGGCGCATCCCGGCTGGCAGACGGAACGGCTGATGTGTGACGGGATCGCGCCGCTGGCTGATCCGGGGCGGCTGATCCTGGCACAGGCGCACCGGGGCGATGACGTGCTTTGGACCATCGAAGAGACCCTGCGTTCGGGGGCCGTGGCGCTGGTCGTGGCCGAACTGCCGGTGCTGCCCGGCCTTACGGCGGTGCGACGCCTGCAACTGGCCGCCGAAGCTGGGGCAGAGGCGGCGGGCGCGCTGGGCCTTCTGCCGCCGCTGGGCCTTTTGCTGACCCCAGGTCAGGGCGGGGCACCCGCTGTGGAAAGCCGCTGGCAGATGGCCCCGCGCCACACCCCCGATCTGGCGCGCTGGCAGCTTGCACGGCTGCGCGCCCGCAACGCCCCGCCCGCAGACTGGTGGGTCGGGCAGGACAGCCGGGGCCACCCCCTGCTGCTGCCCGATCCGCAGCCCGCAGGCAGATCCGTGCTGAACTCCGCGTGAATTGACCTGACGGCGCGCGCCAATGTGCTATCTGCGACGCAGGAGGATTGTCCATGTATCGCCTTGCCGCTGCCCTGCTGCTGGCCATCGCCGGCCCCGCCCTGTCCGCCCCGGTCCGCTATGTGCTGGAACCCGCCGCATCAAGCGTTGGATTCGAGACCGATTTCGGCCCCGACCGCATCACCGGGCGCATGCCCGTCACCCGCGCCGACCTGACGCTTGACTTTGATCAGCTGTCCAACAGCACCGTCGCGGTCACGATCGATGTGCAGAATGCCGAAGCCAGCTTTCCCTTCGCCGCCCAGGCGATGAAAGGCCCCAAGGTGCTGGATGCCCGGACCTGGCCTGAAATCACCTTCGCCTCCACCTCGGTCCGCCCGGCAGCGGATGGTGCCACGGTTGAAGGCAACGTCACGATCCGCGGCGTCACCCGGCCCATGACGCTGGCCGCCCAGATCTGGCGGCAGACGGACAGTGCGCCGGGCGATCTCAGCCAGCTGACGGTGCGCCTGGTGGGTCAGGTCAAGCGCAGCGACTTCGGTGCCGTCGGCTGGGCCGACCTTGTGGGCGACGAGGTGCGGCTGGACATCCTTGCGCGCATCGCGCGGCAGGACTGACGCCGATGGTCTGGCGCAACACCCCCACCCGCTTCGGCCTTGTCACCCGCCTGCTGCACTGGGGCATGGCCCTGGCCCTTGTCGGAATGCTGGCCCTGGGGACGCGCATTGCCACGATGGAGCCGGGGCTGGCCAACCTGTGGATGTACGGGCTGCACAAAAGCATCGGCCTTATCCTGCTTGGCCTGGTGATTGTGCGGCTGATCTGGCACCGCCTCAGCCCGCCCCCCGCCCCGCAGGGCGCGACCGATGACTGGACACAGCGCATGGCCCGCGCGGCCCATGGGCTGATGTATGTTCTGCTTTTGGCCATCCCGGTGTCGGGCTGGGTGGCAAGTTCGGCGTCCGGTCTTGACGTGATGCTGTTCGACCGCTGGGTGATCCCGCCCATCGCCCCGGTGTCCGAAGCCTGGGAAAATGCAGGCTGGGCCGCGCATGGCCTGCTGACCAAGCTGCTGATGGGCGTGCTGGCCCTGCATGTCGCCGGGGCGTTGAAACGGCAGATCGGCGGCGACGGCACCCTGACACGGATGTGGCGCGGACAGCGCTGAACCCCGGCCCGGTCCTGTTCGCAGACCTGTGCGCATGTGGGGTGAAGCGCCCGCAGGGCAAGAGGGGGGGCGGCGCAGACAGCCCCCTTCGCGCGGCGCTGCACCCGCCTTCTGGCCCTTGGCCGGGGCTTGCGCTAAAGCAGGCGCGGACTGTTACAGGAAGGCGCGCGCATGGCCCGGATTCTGATCACCTCTGCCATCCCCTATATCAACGGAATCAAGCACCTGGGCAACCTGGTGGGATCGCAGCTTCCCGCCGACCTTTATGCGCGTTTCCTGCGCGGGCGCGGGCACGAGGTGCTGTTTCTCTGCGCCACGGATGAACACGGCACCCCGGCCGAACTGGCCGCCGCCAAGGCCGGCAAACCGGTGGAAGAATTCTGCGCCGAAATGCACGCGGTGCAAAAGGGCATCGCCGACGGTTTCCGCCTGTCCTTCGATCATTTCGGCCGCTCGTCCAGCCAGCGCAACCACCGTCTGACCCAGCATTTCGCCGGAAAGCTTGCCGAAAACGGCCTGATCGAAGAGGTCAGCGAAAAGCAGGTCTTCTCGGTCGCCGACAACCGGTTCCTGCCCGACCGCTATATCGAAGGCACCTGCCCGAACTGCGGTTATGACAGGGCGCGGGGCGACCAGTGCGAAAACTGCACCAAGCAGCTGGACCCGACCGATCTGATCAACCCCCGTTCGGCCATATCCGGCTCCACCGATCTTGAGGTGCGGGAAACCAAGCACCTTTACCTGCGCCAGCGCGCCTTGCGCGACAGGCTGGAAGCCTGGATCGACAGCAAGTCGGACTGGCCGATCCTGACCACATCCATCGCGCGCAAATGGCTGAATGACGGCGAAGGGCTGCAGGACCGGGGCATCACCCGCGATCTCTTCTGGGGCGTGCCGGTCCGCAAGGGCGATCAGCCCTGGCCCGGCATGGAAGGCAAGGTCTTCTATGTCTGGTTCGACGCGCCCATCGAATACATCGCCTGCGCCGCCGAATGGGCCGATGCCAACGGCCTGGCGGAAGCCGACTGGGAACGCTGGTGGCGCACCGACAAGGGGGCTGCGGATGTGCGCTATGTCCAGTTCATGGGCAAGGACAACGTGCCTTTCCACACGCTCAGCTTTCCCGCCACGATCATGGGGTCGGGCGAGCCGTGGAAACTGGTGGATTACATCAAGTCCTTCAATTACCTGAACTATGACGGTGGCCAGTTTTCCACCAGCCAGGGGCGCGGCGTGTTCATGGATCAGGCGCTGTCGATCCTGCCCGCGGATTACTGGCGCTGGTGGCTGCTGTCGCATGCGCCGGAAAATGCCGACAGCGAATTCACCTGGGAAAACTTCCAGGCCTCGGTCAACAAGGATCTGGCCGATGTGCTGGGCAACCTGGTGTCGCGCGTCACCAAATTCGCCGCCTCGAAGCTGGGCGATACGGTGCCGGCGGGCGGGGCCTTCGGGCCGCAGGAAACCACACTGATTGCCGATCTGGGCGCGAGGGTGCGCGACTTTGAGGCGCTGATGGAGGCGATGGACATCCGCAAGGCCGCGGCAGAGCTGCGCGGCATCTGGGTGGCGGGCAACGAATATCTGCAAGCCGCCGCGCCCTGGTCTGCGGTGAAGACCGATCCGGCCCGGGCCGAGGTGATCGTGCGTCTGTCGCTGAACCTGATCCGCGTCTATGCCATTCTGTCGCGACCCTTCATCCCCGATGCCGCCGCCACGATGATGGCTGCCTTGGGCAGTGCCGACTGGACCTGGCCCGATCACATCGGCGAGGCGCTGCGCGCCCTGCCGCCGGGACATGCCTTCACCGTGCCGGAGAACCTGTTCCGCAAGATCACGGATGACGAACGGGCAGACTGGCAGCAGCGGTTTTCCGGGGTGCGCGGGTAAAACCTTTGGTCAGCGCGGTCAAGCCGTGGCAAGATCCTGCCCGGAGCCTGATCTGGTGAATCCGGCCGGGAGGGACCGGGAAACGCGACCCGCGTTTCCTCCGCCCCTGCGGGACGGTGCCCCGTAGACCGGCAGGTCCGGGAACGCGGCATGCCAGCGCCCGACCCGGCGGGGGCGAAGCGCCCTCCAGGGGCGGGCGGGCGCTGGCCGGGGGCTTTGGCCCCCGGCTGGGCAAGGATTAGCGTAGCGCAGTGGCAGGGGCGATGGCCCCTGCCAGGGAGACCGGGCATCCGCGAGAACGCCCGTCCGGGCGGGGAAACGCGACCCGCGTTTCCCCCGCCCGCACGGGCAGGTGCCCTGTAGACCCGAATGTCCGGGAGAAACAGAGGCCAGCGCCCGACCCGGCGGGCGACAAGCGCCCGCCGGGGGCGGGGCGGGCGCTGGCCGGGGGCTTTGGCCCCCGGCTGGGCAAGGATCAGCGCGGCGCTGGGCCAAGGGCGATGCCCCTGCCATGGTGGCCGGGTCCGTCCTTTCACCCCTGCGGTGGCCGCGTCTTCAGCGGCCTTCCGAAGGTTGAAGGCCCGGCATGACCCGTCACGGCCGGATCGTGACGTATGCCCGGGATCAAGCCGGACGACCCGCCGGATACCGCGCCGCCAGCCTTCGACACGGCGCGTCTGCCCCCCTGGCGGCGCGGCAACCGCCCTGCCGGTCGGCCCCCCACCGGACGCCGACCCAGGAAAGACCCGCAGGCCGGATCACCGCCGGATCACCGCCGGGGCGCGGCCGGCACCCTGGCAGACAGGGGTCAAATCGCCACCCCGACCGATGGCCCCGCAACAGGAGCCAAGGCCCCAGGACCCGAAGGGTGGCCCGTCAGGCCGCCCCTGACCTTGCCGGGGGAACCGGTCAGCCGGATTGCGCCGACTGTTGCATTCTTCCTGTCGTGGTGGCTTAGTCGATCCTACGTCCACGACCGCAACAGGGACAGAGCGAGGCCCGGGTGAAGCAACAATCCCTGCTCGACGTGCTGGGCCGCATGGGAACCGGGATCGACCCCCGCACGTCCTGGGTGGGCTATCTGTGCGCTTCCGGCGCGGCTTTGGCCATAGGGATCACTCTGCTCAATCCATCCGCGTCGCAGGACCTGGCATTTTTCGAGCGTCTCATCTTCTGGTTCGTTCACTCCGCCCTGGCAATCGTGATACTTGAAACTGTCCAGATCCTCCTTGGCCGGTTCCGTGTGGCAGCCACACTGCCCCCTCTTCTGCTTGTTCTGGCGGGCGGCGTCATCGGTGCCCTGGTCTTTGCGATGCTTTCCCTGTTTGTGCTGGAACAGGTGCTCCGGTTTTCCGCATCGGACCTTGGGGGCGATGATGCCACTCTTGGTGAGTTCTTCAACGAATTCCGGTCCAGCGGTGGGCAGGTGGTTCTGTTCTGGGTCCTGTTGAATGCACCGCGATTGCTGATGCTGTCCCAGCAACAGAATGACGGGCAAGAGACAGTTCAGCCCAGAACCGACGGCCCGGCAGAGGCGGACAAAGGAAAGGTCGATCCTGATCTTGTCGAGCTTCTTGCCCGGATCCCGGTCAACCTTGGCCGCGATATCGTTGCGCTTTCAGCGGAGCTGCATTACCTGCGTGTCTACACGACACAAGGCAACACGCTGATCCTGATGTCGTTCAGCCGTGCGGTTTCTGCGGTGCGGATCATTCCCGGAATGGTCGTGCACCGTTCGCATTGGGTTGCACTCAAACACGTTGAGTCGCTTCAGGGCCAGGGGGCAGGCCTGGTGTGCAAGCTTGTCACCGGGCTGAGTGTGCCGGTCAGCCGCGCGAACCGGGCTGCCCTGCGCGCTGCCATGACAGAGCGCGGCATCAAGAATGCCGAACGTGGCGCGCGCGATCTGGCCGTTGGCGCTGCAGGACCGACAGACGAGCGACGAGCGGGTTGATTGCCTTGTCACAGCACGGAAAGCACCCGGAAAAAGGCAATCAACCTGTCTTTGTCATTGGCAGCATCTGACGGGCAAGCCGCGCCTTGCCTGCCGCCGGACGTTGAAGGCACCGCCCGACAGCAGGCACGGCCCTGTACGATGCGGGGCACCGGGCACGTGAAGACGGATACCCGTCCTGTCGAAGATGATCGTGGACAGCCTCGACAGGTCGGCATGACCCTTCCTTGCACGACAAGGACCGATCCGGTCGGGACATGCAGCCGCGATTCTGTCCGCAAGCCTGAGGCAGATCACCATCCGCGCCCGGGCTTGCGGCGTTCTGCGGCCTAGAAGTTGTAAGTCACACCGACAACAACGTCCGTGCTTCGGTAGCTTGCCTTCAGCGTGTCACCGGCCTTGTTCTTCAATGTCGGGGTGTCTGCCGTGGTGAAGTAACGCACCTCGCCGAAAAGCGTCCATGTTTCATTCAGCGACCAGTCCGCGCCCAGCATGATCTGGCCGGCCAGACCGCCCCGGTCGTTGTACTGTCCCGCGTTTGGCTTTGAGGTCACATCAAAGTCGATCTCTGTAATGAAGCCAAGGCCGGCACCGACATAGGGCGTAACGGGCCCGCTTGTGGGAAAGCTGTAGCGTCCGTTCAGCATGATGGAGGTGCTGGCATAGTCGCCGGTGACCTTGCCGCTGGCTTCGCTGGACCTGTAGGCAAACTCGATTTCCGACCGCCAGGGGCTGTCGGGATAATCGTAGCCCACGGCACCGCCTGCGATCGTGCTTGATGAAAACGAGCCCGCCGAAGTCAATCCACGCAAGGAAATATCGGTTCCCTGAAGATCGGACAGCCCGCCGAACGCCCGAAGGGTGAAACCCCCGCTGTCCTGCGCGGCTGCCGCCGAAGCGAGGCAGGCGAAGATGACGCCGAAAACTGTGGTTCTTGCTGTCACTGGAGACTCCTTTTGGGTTGGTTCCTGACTTCGTTGCGGCGGCATCAGGATTGTCGACCCGGCATTGCCGCACCCGTCACCCTGTTCTGGCATGCGATGGCGGGGTTTCCATCGATCCTGCATGAAACGACCGCAGGCTTGCACCAACGGTGACCGGTGCGCGTCAGGAGGGGGGCAAGAAACGAAGGGTCTTCTTGAAAGCCGCGCACAGGAAACCGCAGATCGCGAAGCGCGCGGCGGACTGATTTCTTGGGGACAAGCACGCCACAGCCGCGTCCCCGTTGCGGTCTGCGGCTTTGCCGCGGGTTCGACCCTCTTCAGCGCGCCTGCGGCGACCTTGGCGGCACGGCACCCGTCGGTCGCCGATGTGAGCCTGACCGGGATTGTGCAGGTTGACCCGGCCGCTCAGGCCCCGCCCGTCTGCACGGCTGAAGTGCCGCCGATGCTGGCCGCAGCACCGTCCTGCCCACAGGCCCTGCACATCGCCGGATGCGCAACTTCCCCGAAACAGGGCAAACCGACCAAAGCAGTCGCTCCAGGACAGACTTTCGGAAGCCGCCGAAAGACAGGGCAGGAAAATGACCTGCGGGCAGACGCATGGCCCCGGAGACAGGGCATGGCGCAGACACCGGGCAGGAAGCACCGGGACCGGCCCCGGATACCGGGGGCAGGAGGCACGTCGCACAGGTTTGCCCGCGTACTGGAATGGCTGCGCCACGCACTTTGGGCGGCGGTTTGACGCGACTTGCGGCAACCGGGCAGGGACAGCCGGGACGTTCCGTCCGCAAGAAAGCCCACCGTTTCCCCTTTCGCCGCGCTTATGAAGCGGCGCGCCGTGCAGGACAGGGTGCTTGGCTTCCGTCACCTGATCAAGCCGGATTGCCCCGGTGCCTGATGCGTGACTCCCTTGGGTCCTCGCCATGAAGCAGCACCACCAGGCCCATCGCGGCGATCCGCCCCGGCGATATGGTGCTGTCCCCTGACAAAACCGGCACGCTCGTGCCTGCCCGCGTCACCCGCACCTTTGTCAATGACGTGGCGCATGTGCCCGATTTCCACGGCACCGGGGTGACGCCGGGCCATGTGTTCCTGTGCGGCGCGGGCCGGTTCCAGGGCCGCCACGTGCCGCTCATCGACATCCTGCGCAACGACGGTGCGGTGGTGCGCCAGGACGGCAGCCTGATGCGCGCCAGCACCGGCTGTGCGGTGGGCTCTGATGCGGACCGGCTGATCGAGGTTGTGGGGGCAGACGGCACCACGGGTCGTCCGCGCGCCGGGATGCGCGTTGCCGGGGCAACGGGTGAGGTGACGGTCAGCGCCCTGATCGCGCGGGCGGGCGGGACAATCTGTGACAGGGGCGTTACACTGCCGGGCGCGCCGGTCATAGCCGGTACGATTATGGTCCATATGCGGAAAAGAAGCGCGCGGAGGGTGCCTTCGGCGCGCAGGTCAACAGGCCATGGAGGGCGGCGTGGCGCGGGTTCGGAAGCGGCGGCTTATCTGGCGGGGTTTTCTGATCGTCATCCTGGTGGTTGTGGTGGATATTCTGGCAGCGAACCTCGCCGACCGGATACTGCGCACCCGCGACCAGTTTTTCGAGACGATCGTTGCAGAGGCCGATCTTGCTTACAAGACATCCGAGGAAACAGGAAGCTTTCTTTATCAGGAATGCGCCTGGTACCGGGTTCTGCTGGTCTATTGAGCACGAACTTGCTTCGGGCGTTCCGGTTCTCGCCTGCCGAGGCTTTACGGAGATCAGAGTGTCCTTCACCTCTACTACTGGTCTCCCCTGCCACTTTCGATGCTCTGGTACAGCGATCTGCATTTCGATGCGCCTGGCAGGCAAATAATACTGTACGTTACGCGCATGAACGAAATAGTGAGGGACCTGAGAAATGAGTGACCGTTCGCGCAGTGAATTGCTGTTACTGGGAACCATAGCCGACTGGGCTTATAATGATAAACTTCTTATTGATGAAAAGGTCAAGATCGGGGAGACCCCCGGCCATGTGTTCCTCTGCGGCGCGGGCCAGCTCCAGGGCCGCCATGTGCCGCTCATCGACATCCTGCGCGATGACGGCGCGGTGGTGCGCCAGGACGGCAGCCTGATGCGCGCCAGCACCGGCTGCGCGGTGGGCTCCGACGGCGACCGGCTGATCGAGGTTGTGGCGGCGGATGGCACCAGGGGCTGGGTGCGCTCGGCGATCAGGCTTCCAGGCGAGGCGGGCGGGACGGTTCGGGCTCCAGATGCAAACTTAAACTGCGGTGTTCAGATATGAGAATGCCAACGCATCTCCTCCTTAAGCCTATTGGTTGTTGGAAAGAATTCACAGTGATAGCTTTTCTTGTTGCAGGCTGTGATGGCGACACATGGCGATATAGTTCGATAATAGATGAGGCAGATATTTCGACGGATTCGGGTAGAATCGCTGAAAACGTTGAAGGACTACGCGCGGTGAGCTTCAAAAGGCTGCAGGGGCGAAGCATTAAGGAAGCGATAGCAATTCTGAGGAATGACGGATTCTCCTGCACTGCACAGATATGCAAGAACGTAAGCACCGTAAGCACAAGCAATTTTGAGATACTGTATGGCTGGAATCCTGACGGTGAGACTATCTTTGGACCTCGAAAATCTACCACTTGGACTGTCACAATTGAAATCCTGCGGGCTGTTTCAACGCCCTCAGACCTTCGCGTCGCGTATGAGGTATCACATGGCTGACTGGACAATAGAAATTGCGCAACTTCCACTTTTGGCGTCATTCGGTTCGCATGCATTCTGGGTTTTGAAAGATGCGGATGGTAGAACGGTGGGTGAAATTCAGGGATTCGCAACAGATAAGAAAGGTTTTGGCAAGACTGCAGGTGGGCCGTTTACCCCAGGCGACAAAATCTTCATGCACCAACTTTCACGACAGGATTTGTTCAAGCCAGAAATCGCGTCAGCACTTAAAAATGGAAAGTTTATGTCTGAATGGGGTTCTGAAAACAATATTACGTTTGCCAAAGCGTACTCCGGGTCTGAAGCGGATGTCAGAAGAATTTGGCAAAAGGCAGGAAGCGCGCCTGCAGTTGTCAATAAGCTTAAAGTGCCTTATGGTCCAGCGGCAGTACTCCTGAACTATAACAGCAATTCAGTTGCGCAGTTCGCGGGCCAGTTGATGGGCTTAGATGCAAGCCCTCCAGCTTTGAAAGGTGGGGGGAAAGCAAATGCGATAGGTTGGAACAAGGACCTTGGTGGAAGACTTGCCGACATTGTCATTCGCCAAGTGAATGATCGTGAAAAGGAGTTAGGGCGTCAACTAAGTCCCGAAGAAATGGCGCCATACCTAAGAATGCTTGAAGACTTATCATCGGCATCCGACTACTGCTTCCTCCCCCACACCCTCATCCTCCTCGCCGACGGCACCACCAAGCCCATCGCGGCGATCCGCCCCGGCGATATGGTGCTGTCCCCTGACAAAACCGGCACGCTCGAGCCGGCCCGCGTCACCCGGACCTTTGTCAATGACGTTGCGCATGTGCTCGACTTCCATGGCACCGGGGTGACCCCGGGGCATGTGTTCCTGTGCGGCGCGGGCCGGTTCAAGGGCCGCCACGTGCCGCTCATCGACATCCTGCGCGACGACGGCGCGGTGGTGCGCCAGGACGGCAGCCTGATGCGCGCCAGCACCGGCTGCGCGGTGGTGTCCGACGGCAGACCGACGTATGCCGGAGGGGATCGTCTTGCACCGCGGTCCCGTCGGGTGAGGCTTCGGTCTTGGCTCCAGAGGGCCCGGGCGCGACGCAGATGCGCCACCGGGGCTGTCGCCGTGCAAGTGTCCGGCGATGCTGTTGTGCAAAGCACTGCGCTGCAGCAATCTCGTGCCAGTGGCAGCTTCAACCCGGGCGCAAGGCGGTCATCGGCTGCGGTGCGTCCTGACGGCAGCTTTCACCACACCGTCGGCCGGGCCATGCGACCGGTTTCGGGCCGATCAGATGTGCAAGTCCTTGCGACAGAATGAAACGGGGCGGGGGCAAAGTTGTTTCTTTGCCCCCGCGCCAGATCCTTGCCTCAGCCTTGCGGCGTGTACCAAATCGGCGAGGTGTAGGCACGTTCAGTGATCGTCATGCGGACGTCTTCAGCGGGAGTGACGCCGAAATACTTCGCATCGTGCGCGGTCCAGCGCGGGGTCGGGATTTCGATGACACGCGCATAGTAGAAGGCTTTCAGAGCGGGGTCGAAATCGGGATCGGTCCAAACCGTGATCAGTTCCGGATCGCCGATGGTGTTGGTGTAACTCGCGTCGGGCACGTTGACAGTTGACCCGACCGGGGGAAGCTTGCCGTCGGCACCCGGTGTGCGGGTATCGGCATCGCCCCAGGCCACGTCGTAGACCTGCTCTTTGGCGTTGCCCCCGGCGTCGATCCAGCCCTTCACGATCTGCACCCGGTCAAGATTGGCGCCGATCGGGTCCTTCAGGGCTGCGACGAGGAAGCTTGGGGCCTTGCCTTGCGGCGCGTTCACCAGATCGCCGCCCATCGGCACGCCCTTGGTGTAGCCAACCTGAGCCGGGCGCCGCGTGTTGGCATCTTCGGGCACGAAATCCCAGCCGCCAAAGAACCGCACCGTGATCCGTGTGCCGGTTGTGGCATAGGTTTCCTTGCGTTCCATCGCGTCGAAAATCGCTGCACGGGTGTTTTCGGGGGCCCAGACCACGGCCAGCCCGGACGCGCCGACCTCCCACTCCTTGATCGCGGCAATCGGCGTCTTCATGAAATCCTTGGCAATCCGCTCTGGCCCCGGCTCCATCGACACGGTCTTGCCAAAGAAATTGTCCTCCTCGAAGGACGAAAAGCCAAGGTGGGAATCCGTCGATCCGACCATGCCGAACTTGTAGGGGTTGGTGCCGAACCGGGCTTGCAGCTTCATGCCGTTCAGCAGGGCCGAGCGGGCATATTCGAACTCAAGCATCTCTGGCGTCTTTGCCGTCGTCATGACCAGATTGCCCTTGTCCCAAATCTCGAAGTCGGCGAATTCGTCGTTCGGCGACAGGTTCGGATGCGCCTCGCCCGTCCCCTTGGTCTGGGTCACCTCGTAGATCTTTTCCCATTTGGCGCGCTGGGTGACATATTCGGCATCCAACGGCTTGCCGAACTGTTCGATGGTGGGGAACATCAGGCCGTTGGAAAGGTTGCCGTTGTGCGCGATGGCCAGAACGTCACCGCCGGTCTTGTCTTCGTAGGCGCCCATCCATTTCCACAGATCGACCGGGTCCTGGCTGCCCATGGGCGGCAAGGTGACCATCGGGTCCATCTGCACGGCAAGATCGCCGCCATCGCGGTAGATCACGTTGCGGTGCAGGTTGTCGCCCGTCCCCACCTGTGAGGTCCATTCATAGCCGATCATCGCGGTGAAGCGGCCAGGCTCGTTCGCTTCCTCTGCCGCGGCAATGATGTCCTTCCATGTGTCCCGGTACAGCTTGGTGCCGGGCAGCGACATGATTTCAACCGGGAAGGTGCCGGCCGAGAAGGCGGTGATGATCTGAATTCCCGCTTCAGCGCCTTTGCCGGACTTGAACAGGTCGTACCAGCCCTTCGCCGTGGCGTTGGCAAGAATGTTTGGGTTCCCGGCGGCAAACTCGGCGAAGAAGCCCATGTTGTCGGAATGGTCCGTGACGACCGTAAAGTCCAGCGGACGGGCGATGCGGACGGGCTGGCCGGTGTTCGACACGATCTCTTCGCCCTTGGCATAGCGATAGGCGTCGCGCGGTCCAAGGATGGCACCAAAGGTGCCTGCGTCAAACGACAGGGTCGTGTGCAGGTGCGTCTCGCCGAACAGCGGCCGGTCCGGGAAATTGCGCCCGGCATTGGGCGAATAGGGCGGCTTCTTGTTCTGGACATCCAGCCCGGCGGGGTCGTGGCCGTGCATATCGACAATATCCCCCTGAGCGAATGCCGCAAAAGCGACGGGGCTCACGGTCAGTGCGGCAAGCGCCACGGTGAGCAGCGACCTGGGCGTCATGGTTGTCTCCTTTCAACGAATTGGTCCAGTTCAGTCATGCAGCAAGGATTCGTTCCAGTGTCCAGAACGCGGCGACGGTGCCGATCCCATAGGCCGGGACCTGCCCGATCCATTCGGGCAAGGTCTTGGCATAGATGCGCCTGCCAAGGGCCATGACCGAAAGGACAACCGCGACAAAGGCCAGTTGCCCCGCCTCGACGCCAAGGTTGAACGCCAGCAGGGCCAAGGGAATGTCCCCTTGCGGCAGGCCGATCTCGCGCAGCGCGCCGGCAAAGCCCAGCCCGTGCAACAGCCCGAAGACAAAGGCAACCAGCCATGGCGCGCGCGAGGTCAGCCCCGGCTGCCCCTGTCGCATCACCAGAAGTTCGCGGGCCAGAAACACGATGCTGAGGGCGATGGCGGCCTCGACCGGGGCTTGGGACACCCGGACATGGCCAAGGGTGGACAAAGCAAGGGTGATGCTATGCGCAACCGTGAAGGCGGTGATGGTCTTTACCAGCCTCCAGCCCCCGCCGACGATCAGCGTCAGGCCAAGGACAAAAGCCAGATGGTCGATCCCGGCAAGGATGTGGTCAAAGCCCAGGCGCAGATATTCAGCCCCGACGGACAGGGCGCTCCGTGGGCCTTCGACGGTCATGACGGACGAGGCCGGACGCAAAAGCCGGGTCTGGCTGGTGCCATCGGCGAACTCGACCCGCACCAGGACTTCGGCGCTTGTTTCGGGCAGTCGGTCGATCGTGATCGTGCCGCCGACCAGCCCTTTTGCGCCACAGTCCAGCAGCATCCGCGTGATCGACGCGCCCGGCACCCGGCTTTCGTTCCTGACCGTCGGCGTGCAGCCCTGTGGCCAGCCCACGGTAAAGCCGATGACGTATTCCCCGCGCATCGGACGCTTCCACAGCACTTCGTACTGTCCGACCGAAAGCTCGCGGACGTCAAGGAAGGCCGGGCGGGATTCATGCGCCGCCAGTGGCTGCGCAAGGCCGAAGACCGTCAAGATCGCCAGAACCAGCCAGCGCATCATGAACCATCCCCGCTGGCCCCGGTTGACGCCGCCATCGGTTCGACCACAACGTCGTAGCGCTCCAGAAGCTTGCGAAAGATCGCCTCATTGGCCGCCGCGCGCTGTTCGTAAACCCAGTCATCCTTCACGCGCTGGCGCACGGTCTCGAAGGCAAGCTGCCCGCCAGATATCTTTTCAGAGACCAGGACCAGATGCAGCCCGTAGCCCGAGGGGATGGGACCTGCCCAGCGTCCCGGCTCCTGCCCGACCAGTGCCGCCGCAAAGTCCGGGCCGAAAATGGCCTCAACCTCGGCGGTACTCATCCTGTCAAAGCGGGACGGCAACGACGTGGCATCCCCAAGCAGGTCGGCGGCGTCCGGCGCCGTTGCCGTTTGCAGATCCGCCAGCGCCCGGGCGGCATCTGTCCCGGCTGCGGCACCGCGGCGGTCCGTATTGAACAGGATCTGGCTGAAGGATACTTGCGCAGACTGCGCATACCGGTCGGGCCGGGCCTTGTGGTAAGCCCGCAGCGTCGCCTCGTCGGGATCGGTGTCATAGGCGAGATCCTGCGTGACGAACTCGTATTTCTGGCGCAGATGGCGGCGGATCACCACATCGTCGCGGTCAAGGCCAAGGGCCAAGGCCTCGCGGTAAAGCACTTGCTCGCGGATCGCTTCGTCGACCAGCCCTGCCAGTTCGTCTTCGTTGGGCGGCCGCTGCCAGCGTTGTGCCCAAGCCAGGGCCATCTGCTCGACTTCGGCACCCGAAATCACGATCCGGGAAACATCCGCGACAGGGTCCGGGGCACTCGGTTCCGACAGAAGGCCGAAAAGCACCCCGGCAAGGACAGCGAAATGAACCAGCGGTTCACGCAGAAGCCTTCCAAGAAATGTCCGCGCCGCCACCATGTCTTTGCCCGCCTCGCTTTGCAGTCCCTTAACGCCACGATCCCGACCGGTTACCCGGATTGTCTGACGGGTGCACGGGCCGCCTGGCCCGCGGGAAACAGAGAAGTCACGACAAGACGCGCCCCCCAGTCCTGCGGCCCGCCGGGCGGGCTGTCGGCCCGGCAGCGGACGCCTGCGGTCAATTGCAGCGGCTCGCCGCCAGCCACCCTGATCTGTCCTGTCGTCCGGTTGATCGGAACAGACTTTTCCCTGGCAATCCGGTCGTACCGGGCTTCGGTGTTGATCGTGCAGGATGTCGCCGCCCCGGCCGTGCAGCCAGAAAAAGGCTGGAAGAAGGTCCCGGAGCTTTCGCCGGACACATCTTCATCGCTGACACACCAGATGTGGCCGGGGGCCTGTGCAGCCCCCGTCAGGCCGCCCCCAGCCAGTACCATCATCAAGGTCTTTGCGCATGTCATGTCGCATATCCAGCATTCGTTTCCCGGAAAACGTGCAGCCCACCCATCACGCCCGTTGAAACCTTCCGGACATTCCATCATTCTGCGGTATGCCCTGTTACACGTTGCACGCTCCGGACGGCGCTTGCGTTGATCTGGATCAAGACGGTGCCCGTCCGGCCTGCGGGCCATCTGCCCGGTTCGCTGGCAAGACCAGGACAAACGCGGCCACAGCGCCGGACGCAAAACACTTCGTCAGCGTCGCATCCCGCAAGCGTGAACCCCACCGATCTTGCGATCTTCACGCAGGTTCGATCAGGAATTGCGGTGCCGGGTTCTTTGCGATGCGAACATTCCCGAATGTCCTGCCCGAGCTGCGGATGGAACCTGGTCGGAGTGGAGGGATTCGAACCCCCGGCCCTCTGGTCCCAAACCAGATGCGCTACCAGGCTGCGCTACACTCCGACGGCTGTCTTCCTAGCGGCCTTGCGGCGGCTTGGAAAGCGGCTAATCGCAGGGCCATGCCGCAACACGGGCATCAAGTGCGGGATGACGAAGTTCGGCCCCGGGACCGATCCCCAGCTGTTCCGCAAGGCCGCCGTTGATTTCCAGCACCGCCGCCACCCCGTCGCCACCGTCGATCGGGGTCAGATCCTGAGGCCTGGCATTGCTGTGCACGCGCGTCACCCGACCCGACGCATCGGCGAATATCATGTCCAGGGGGATCAGCGTGTTCTTCATCCAGAAACTTGCCCGCTGCGGTGTCTCATAGACGAACAGCATCCCGGCGGACTTTGGCAGCGACTCGCGGAACATCAGGCCAAGGGCGCGCTCCGGGCCGGTATCGGCCAGTTCGACGGTAAAGCGCGCCTGCCCGAAATCACCCCGGATATCAACGACCCCGGGGGCGCAGGCTGCATGGGCCGCGGTCCAGCACAATCCGGCGCAGAACCCGGATATCAAACCCAAGGACGTTCGGCTGATTCCCACGTCGCCCCCTTTACCGCTTTCGGACCCGCCTGAAGACCGGTCAGGCCGGACCGGCGCAGCACCCTGCCATCATCCGGCACAGTCTTGCGCCGTCAAAGGGATTTTGCAAAGCCCAATCCCTTGTTCTTGCCGCATACCCTAACCCGACCGGGGCCATGGGTGGCCGCAATCTTTGCCGGGGCGGCAAGGGCCGCAACGTCCGCAGGCACCGGGGCGGGTCCTGCGGGCGGCCCGGTGGACGGGGCCAGAACCCCCAGCGCGCCGCGCCGGGTCTGCCGAACCTTCACGGCCATGCCCGGCGCATCCGCGACCACCCCCCTCGTCAGCGCCTCGCAACAGATTGGCACGCAACAGACCATCAGAACGGCTGCCGTCGCCTGCGCCGGAACCGGAGGCCTTCGCGGCATAGAACCGATTGACCCGGCCATGCCGGACACCCTGTGGTCCATCGTCTTGCGGGTGATCCGGCTTCCGGCCCCGGCACGTCACGTTCCGGCGAAAGCCGCCGTCAAGGCTCCGGCTCTTTCAGGCGCAAGACGGCATGGGTCAGTGCAGGCCGACCGGGGTGCGCCGGTCACGGGTTCAGGCGCACAATGGTCCAGTCTTCTGCTATGGCGCTGCGCGACCAGCGGAATCTGTCGTGCAGCCGGAAGGCGCCATCGGCCCAGAACTCGATTTCCAGGGGTCGGATCCGGATCCCCCCCCAGAAGGCAGGCCGGGCGGGGTTGGGGCCATGGATCGCGGTGATCCTGGCCACATCCGCCATCAGCGCCCCGCGCGAGGACAGCGGCTGCGACTGGGCCGAGGCCCAGGCCCCCAGACGGCTTTTCAGCGACCGCGACGCAAAGTATTCATCGGCCTTCGGCCCCTCTTCCCGCTCGGTCACGCCCCGCACCCGGACCTGTCGGCGCAGCGATTTCCAGTGCAGCACGAAAGCCGCCTTGCCCGAACCCTCGATCTCCTGACCCTTCCGGCTGGTGTAATTGGTGTAGAACACAAAAGCGTCGGCCTCGATTTCCTTCAAAAGCACCATCCGCACATTCGGAAGGCCCGCTGCATCCACCGTCGCCAGCGCGATGGCGTTGGGGTCGTTGGGCTCCTTCGGTTCCGCTTCGGCCAGCCAGGCGCGGGCGATGGCAAAGGGGTCGTCCCCCGCGAAGATGCCGGTTCTGTCCATGATCGTCCTTTTCCGGGGCAGCCCTGCCCCCCTGTCGCGCCCTTGATGCAGGCGGGTGGATCGCCTACACCTCACGGTCAATGAACAGGGTGGGCGAGGGACAGGGAATGTCAACGGGGCTTCTGCACGGCAAGCGCGGCCTGATCATGGGTCTTGCCAACGACAAATCCATCGCCTGGGGCATCGCCAGGTGCTGTGCCGATGCCGGCGCGACGCTGGCTTTTTCCTATCAGGGCGAAGCCCTGAAGAAGCGCGTCGAACCGCTTGCCGCCTCGATCGGCATGACGGAGATGGTGGAATGCGATGTGGCCGACGAATCCTCGCTTGACGCGCTGTTCGACCATCTTCAGACCGTCTGGGGCAGCCTTGATTTCGTGGTCCATGCCATCGGCTTTTCCGACAAGACCGAACTGCGTGGCCGCTATGTGGATACCAGTGCCGCCAACTTCCGCATGACGATGGACATTTCCGTCTACAGCTTCACCGCCGTGTGCCGGCGCGCCGCCGCCATGATGCCCCGGGGCGGCAGCCTGCTGACGCTGACCTACTACGGCGCGGAAAAGGTCATGCCGCATTACAACGTCATGGGTCTGGCCAAGGCCGCGCTGGAAACCAGCGTCAAGTACATCGCCGAAGACCTGGGCCGTGACGGCATCCGGGTGAACGCCATTTCCGCAGGCCCGATCAAGACGCTGGCCGCCAGCGGCATCGGCGATTTCCGCTATATCATGAAGTGGAACGAACTGAATTCTCCCCTGCGCCGCAACGTGACCCAGGAAGAAGTGGGCAAGGCATCGCTGTACCTTCTGTCCGACCTTGGGTCTGGCACCACCGGCGAGGTGCTGCATGTGGACGCGGGCTACCACGTGGTCGGCATGAAAGCGGTGGATGCGCCCGATATCGACGTGGTGACGGGCCGCAAGGACAGCAGCCAGTGACACCGGCGGCCTTCCTTGCCGTGGCCGCGCTGTTGACGATGGGGGCGGTCAGCCCCGGCCCTGCCGTGCTGATGTCGGCCCGCACCGGCGTTTCCGAAGGCATGCGCACCGGATTTTTCCTTGCCCTGGGCATTGGCCTTGGGGCCGTGTTCTGGGCCGCACTTGCGCTTTCCGGCCTTGCGGCCCTGTTCAGGGTCGCGCCCGGCGTGCTTTGGGCCTTCAAGATCGCGGGAGGCCTTTACCTGATCTGGATGGCCGTCGGAATGTGGCGGCACGCGGCAGAACCGCTGCCCGACACAGCCGGCCAGCCGCCGCGCTCGGCCCTGTCCGCCTTCCGCCTGGGTCTGGTAACGCAGTTGTCCAACCCGAAGCCGGCCGTGGTCCTGTCGGCGATCTTCATCGGAACCGTACCGCCCGAGACTCCGGCCTGGGTTCTGGTCAGCCTTCTGACATTCCTGTTCACGGTCGAAACGCTGTGGAACACCTTTGTCGCCCGCATCTTTTCCCTGCCTGCCACACGCCGCGCCTATGTGGGGGCGAAGTCCCTGATGGACCGCAGCTTCGGCACGCTGCTTGCCCTGCTCGGCGCGAAGATCGCCGTCACCTGAAGGAGCCTGCCATGACCGACCGACTGCCACATGAAAAAGGCTTTCATGTCAGCTGGGACCAGATCCACCGCGACAGCCGGGCGCTGGCCTGGCGGCTGGACGGGTGTGGCCCGGACAACGGCGGCTGGAAAGCGGTCGTGGCCATCACCCGCGGCGGCATGATCCCCGCGATGATCGTCAGCCGCGAGCTGGACATCCGCGTGGTCGATACGATCAGCGTGAAAAGCTATTCGCATCAGTCACAGACTGAGGCGCGCGTGACCAAAAGCCCGCAGGCAGAGCTGATGGGCGACGGGACCGGCATTCTGGTGATCGATGATCTGGTCGATACCGGCAAAACGCTGGAACTGGTGCGCCGACTTTATCCGAAGGCGCACTTTGCCACCGTTTACGCCAAACCCTCGGGCCGCCCGATGGTGGACAGCTACATCACCGAGGTCAGCCAGGACACCTGGATTTTCTTCCCCTGGGACATGGCGCTGCAATATGTCCAGCCCTTCCGCGGCAAGGACTGAACTTTCCTGACCGCGCCCGAAGCCGCCCTTTGGCTTCTCCGCGTGCCGGGGCAACGCCGCAAGCCGGATGGCCGGTTTGGAAAGAACCGGAACGGAACCCGAGGCTGTGAAGCCGTGGCGCAGGAATACCCGACCCACCGCAACCGGTCTTGATGACAGCGGGTCATCCATGGTGGACGCCTTTGCAGGTTGCCGAAAAGCATCCCTGCCGCTTGCCGGACGGAAAGCCCATCCTGAGCCGTCGCAAAAGCAGCTCCCGGTGCGGGCGGACCCCGAAACGCACCGCGTTTCCTGGTCCTGCCCGCACTGATGAAGGCACTGCCCCCGTTTCAATGGCAGGGGCCATCGCCCCTGCCACAGCGCCACGCTGATCCTTGACCAGCCGGGGGCCAAAGCCCGCGGCCAGCGCCCGCCCCGCCCCTGGCGGGCGCTTCGCCCCCGCCGTGTCGGGCGCTGGCCTCTGATGCTCTCGGACCTGCCGGTCTTCGGCGCACCGTCCCGCAGGGGCGGGGGAAACGCGGGTCGCGT
>JADCEF010000050.1 GCA_020250445.1 Rhodobacter sp. | reverse complement strand
TGGAACTGGAAAGACATAAGGCCGAAACGGAAACGATCATGATTGACGTCGTGCCAGGTGTTCGCCATGGTCCGGCAACCCCTGGCGAGGGTGCCACAAGGCTTACCGCACTGCCGCCGGCCTGCGGGAAATACGAGGCGCTCTCGGCTGAACGGGCTGACTAGGGGGGTCGGAACACGAAACTCCACATCGTTTGCGACAGTCTTGGGCGGACTGTTCAGATGTTTCTGAGCGCGGGGCAGATAAGCAACTGCACCGGCAGAGCGGCGCTGTTGTCTGTGATGCCGCAGGCAAAGGTCCTGTTGGCGGATCGGGGCCATGATACAGATTAGGTCCGTAACACATTGATTGAAAAAGGGATCACGCCGTGTAGTCCAGCACGGAAAAACCGCAAAGCGAAAATCGGGCACGATGCTGTCCTTTGCAAGAAGAAACGCCACAAGGTCGAAACATGTTTGGTCGCCTCAAGGACTGGCGCAGGATCGCCATGCGCTTTGACTGACGCGCCGACATTTTCCTGTCCGCATGCGCACCGGCAGCAATCGTCTTGTTCCGGACATGAGTCCTGAGCCTGGCAGGCTGCAGAAAACGCGCCGTTCGCATGGACCGCTGGCTGGAACAGAGGAAACATCTCAGCCCGCGCGCCCCGCTCGGTCTGGCCGTGGCCATTGCCCCGGTCCTGCGGCGCGCGTGCCACGTGCCCGACGGGGGTCAAAGCCCCGGCCAGCGTCTGCCCCGCCATCGGCGGGCGCTGAACTGCGTTGCGCATGCCGCGATGGCCCCATGCTGCGGTGGCCCCGCACCGGGCGGGGAAACGCGGTGCGTTTCGGGGTCCGCCTCGAACGCCAGCCCCTTTTCCGACGGATCGGGAAAAGTGTCCCCGCCGCAAGGCGGTGCGGCGGCATTCCACCGCTTTGCTACAGCCGCGAGATGCGCTCGATCAGCAGATCAAAGAACCCCACCTCGTCGACATGGCCGATGAACAGCGCGTTCGCAGTGCGGCCCGACACGCCCCACCAGTCGGCGACGGTCATCCCAAGCGTGAACTCGCCTTTCGTTTCGATCTCGACATTGATGAAGCGGCCCGAGAACAGTTCGGGCCGCAGCAGATAGGCGATCACGCAGGGGTCGTGCAGCGGCGCGCCCTGGCTGCCGTATTTCTGCACATCGAAGCGTTCGAAGAAATCGGTCCATTCCGCAACCACCCTGCCCACCCGCGTGCCCATGTTCCGGAAGGCGGCGATGCGCGCGGTACTGGTCAGCGCCTTGTGGGTCACGTCCAGCGGCAGAACCACCAGCGGCACACCGGATTTGAACACAACCGCGGCCGCTTCGGGATCGACAAAGATGTTGAACTCGGCCGAGGGGGTGATGTTGCCCACCTCGAAATAGGCCCCGCCCATCAGCACGACCTGCTGCACGCGACCGATGATGTCGGGGGCTTTCAGAAAGGCCGTGGCGATGTTGGTCAGGGGGCCAAGCGGGCACAGCGTAACGGTGCCGGATGGCGCGCTGCGCAGCGTGTCGATGATGAAATCCACGGCGTGCTGCGGCTGCAGCGGCATCACCGGATCATCCATCTGCGGGCCGTCCAGACCGGTCTTGCCATGCACGTGTTCGGCCGTGACCAGTTTGCGCTGCAACGGCGCATCGCAACCCGCAAAGACACGCATCTGCGGCTTGCCGGCCAGTTCGCAGACGATCCGCGTGTTCTTCTGGGTCAGCGGCAGCGGCACGTTGCCGGCCACGGCGGTCAGGCCCAGCACCGTCAGATCGTCGGGGCTGGCCAGCGCCAGCAGGATCGCCACGGCATCGTCCTGCCCCGGATCGGTATCGATGATGATCTGTCGTGCCATGGTCTTCGTCCCTTGCCCGTGCCTGGCGCAGAAAAGCCGAAGGGCGGCGGCTTGTCCATCACCGGAACGGGCCGGGGCACTGCCCCGGCGCGCCGGGTCAGCCGTCGAAGTTGATCTCTTCCATGATTTTCAGCGCCACGGGGCGTTGGGCCGCAATCTCGGTCAGGGGCAGCGAATCGGGCGTGAACGGCCCCCAGCTTGCCACCAGCGCCGAAACCGGCACCCCCGGCTTTACGGGAAATTCGTGGTTGGTTCCGGCATAGATCTTCTGCGCCTCGTCCGAGGACAGGAATTCCATCAGCTTCAGCGCTGCGTCACGGTTCGGGGCGGCCTTGGTCATGGCCACGCCCGAGATGTTCATATGCGTGCCGCCCTTGACAAAGGCCGGAAAGACGATGCGCACGGAATTGGCCCATTCGGCCTGTTCCGGATCGGCCAGCGTCTGTCCCATGTAATAGGTATTTCCCAGCGCGATGTCGCATTCGCCCGCCCAGATCGCCTTGACCTGATCGCGGTCGCCACCGGCGGGCTTGCGTGCCAGATTGGCCCGGACCCCTTCGGCCCAGGCCTTGGCCGCAGGCGCGCCGTCATGGGCGATGATGGCACTCAGCAGCGCCAGGTTGTAGTCATGCGTGCCTGACCGGGTGCAGATGCGCCCCTTCCATTTCGGGTCGGCCAGATCCTCATAGGTGGTGACCTCGCCCTCGGCCACGCGGTCTTTGGAGGCATAGACGATGCGGGCGCGGGTGGTCAGGCCGAACCACTGATTGCCCGGGTCACGGTACTGGGCGGGGATGTTGGCCTGCAACACGGGCGAGTCCACAGGCTGGGTCACGCCCGCGTTCACCACCTCGGCCAGGCGCGCGATGTCCACGGTCAGGACCAGATCGGCGGGCGACCGGTTGCCTTCGGCCACAAGCCGCTCGACCATGCCCTTGTCGACAAAGGCGATGTTCACGGTGATACCCGAGGCGGCGGTGAAGGCATCGATCAGGGGCTGGATCAGTTCTGGCTGGCGGTGGGAATAGACATTCACCTCTTCGGCCAGGGCGGGAAACACGGCGGCAGACAGCGCCAGGGCAAGGGCGGATAGACGAACCTTCATTGTTGAGTCCTTTTGTCGGCAATTACGCCTTCTTTAGACTCAATCCTGCCCGGCCCGTCAATAGATGACTGAAGTTGTCAGGAACTATTTCTGCGCAGCCTTGTCCTCGGCCTTGGCGCGGTCCCACAGCGCGTCCATTTCCGCCAGCGTGCTGTCGGAAGGGTGACGGCCGTCCCTGGCAAGCCAGTCTTCGATTCTGCGGAAGCGGCGTTCGAACTTGGCATTTGCCGCGCGCAGGGCTGCCTCCGGGTCCACTTCCCAATGGCGGGCCAGATTGGCCATGACAAACAGCAGATCGCCGAATTCTTCCTCGACCGCAGCGGCGCTTTGGGTCTTGCGTGCTTCGGCCAGCTCGCGGGTTTCCTCAAGAAGCTTGTCCAGAACCTCGTCCGTCGATGGCCAGTCAAAGCCGACGCGGGCCGCGCGCCTTTGCAGTTTCACCGCGCGTGTCAGGCCGGGCAGGCCCAGGGCCACCCCGTCCAGCACCCGTGCAGAGCCGCGCTCGGCCGCCTTGGCGCGGTCCCAGTCCGCTGTCTGCTGCCGGGCGGTCTTGTCGCGGCTGTCGTCGCCAAAGACATGCGGGTGGCGCAGGATCATCTTGTCCGAGATTGCCGCCACGACCGCATCAAAGTCGAACAGCCCGGCCTCGTCCGCCAGTTGTGCGTGATAGACCGTCTGGAACAGCAGGTCGCCCAGTTCACCGGGCAGCTCATCCCAGGCGGCCCGCGCGATGACATCGGCCACTTCATGCGCCTCTTCCACCGTATAGGGCGCGATGGTGGCAAAGGTCTGTTCAATATCCCAGGGGCAGCCGCTGTCACGGTCGCGCAGGCGGCGCATGATTTCCAGCAATCGGGGCAGGCCGCCCGAAGCATCGGCAATCAGCGCGGCGCTGGCCGCAGGGTCAAGGGGTGCGTGGGGCATTGCGGGCCTGCCGTTTTCGGGTCATGTCAGGGCTTAGCCGAGACACCGGCCCGGAGTCCACAATGCCCGTCCTGAACCGTATCGCCGATTATTCCGCAGAGATGACGGCGTGGCGGCGCCACCTGCATCGGCACCCCGAGCTGGCCTTCGATTGCCACAGCACGGCCGCCTTCATCGCCGACCGTCTGCGCGACTTCGGCGTGGACGAGATTCACGAAGGCATCGCCACCTCGGGCCTCGTGGCGATCATCAAGGGGCAGGGGCCGGGTCCCACCATCGGCCTGCGCGCCGACATGGATGCCCTGCCGATCGCAGAGATCACCGGTGCCGACCACAGTTCGGCCGTGCCCGGCAGGATGCATGCCTGCGGTCATGACGGCCATGTGACGATGCTGCTGGGGGCCGCGAAATACCTGTGCGAAACCCGCCGCTTTTCCGGTCGCGTGGCCCTGTTGTTCCAGCCTGCCGAAGAAGACGGCGGTGGCGGGCAGATCATGGTGCAGGAAGGGGTGATGGACCGCTTCGATGTGGCGCAGGTTTACGGCATCCACAATGCGCCGAACCTGCCCTTCGGCACGTTCCTGACCACCCCGGGGCCCTATATGGCCGCCGTCGATACCGCTTTTGTGTACGTCACCGGGCGCGGCGGGCACGGGGCGACGCCGCATGAAACGGTTGATCCGGTTGTGGCCATCGTCGGCATGGTATCGGCACTGCAGACGATCATCAGCCGCAACCTGCACACGCTGGATGATCTGGTGCTGTCGGTCACGCAGATCCACACCGGATCAGCCTCGAACATCATTCCGGAAGGGGGCTGGTTCTGCGCCACGATCCGCACCTTCTCTCCGGCGGTGCGCGAGATGGTGCAGCGCCGGTTCTTCGAGATTGTCGAAGGGCACGCGGCGGCCTATGGGGTTGAGGTGCGCATCGATTATGACATCGGCTATCCCCCCACCGTCAACCATCCGGCCCAGACCGAATTCGCTGCCGAAGTGGCGCGTGAAATCGCTGGGGCGGACGGGGTCGATGACCGCGCGGACCGCGAGATGGGGTCCGAGGATTTCGCCTATATGCTGGAAGCACGGCCGGGGGCCTATCTGTTTTTGGGGACCGGGCCGGGGGCCGGCCTGCATCACCCCGCCTTTGACTTCAACGATGAGGCGGCCCCGATCGGGGCCAGCTTTTTCGCGCGGCTGGTGGAGCGTGCTCAGCCCCTGACCTGACCGCGCAGGGCCGGAACAAGGGCAAAGGCGATCTGCCCGGCCAGCCCGACAAGGCCGGGCAGGGTGGCCATGGCGGCCAGCACCCCCTCCAGCGGCCTGCCGAAGAGGCCCGTCGCCAGAATCAGTTCCAGCGCCATCAGACAGACGAAGGCAAGGGCACCCATCGCCAGCCGCTGCCCCCGGCCTGTCAGGGGCCAGCGCCGCAGCACCCGGCCGGCCACAAACCAGGACAGGCACAGCAAAACCGGCACTTCCAGCGCCACGGCGGCAAGCTCGCCCAGGTAGGGTACCACCAGAAGCACGCGCAGCGTTCCCAGCGCAAAGGCCACGGCAAAGACGGCAGCAACATAGACCAGGGCGGGCAGGACGATGCGCGGCATAAGTCTCTCGCGGGGGCTGGCACTGTTTGATCAAATTGCTACACTGGCCTGCCCGAAGCAACCGAAGAATGTCCGATGACCGCCCCGAACCTTGCCGCCCGGTCAGCCTGGGAGATGGATCGCGCGCACAGCCTGCATCCCTGGACCAATTTCGGCCCGTTCGAGGATCAGGGCGCGCTGGTGATCGTGCGCGGGCAAGGTGCCTGGCTGTGGGATGCCAGGGGGCAAAAGTATTTCGACGCCGTCGGCGGCTTGTGGTGCACCAACATCGGCCTGGGCCGCCCGGAAATGGCACAGGCGATTGCGGCACAGGCCGAACGGCTTGCCTTTTCAAACACCTTCGTCGACATGACCAATGATCCCGCCGCCCGGCTTTCGGCCAGGCTGGCCAGCCTTGCCCCCGGCGATCTGAACCGCGTGCATTTCACCACCGGCGGGTCCACCGCCATCGATACGGCGGCGCGGATGGTGCAGTATTATCAAAGCTGCATGGGCCGCCCGGCCAAGATGGGCCTTGTCGCGCGCGATCACAGTTATCACGGCTCTACCTTTCTGTCGCAAAGCATCGGCAAGCGCCCCGGCGACCGGGTGGACCAGTTCCGCTACAAGACCGACGGCATTTATCACCTCAGCGTGCCTGATCCCTACCGCGCCCCCGACGGCATGGATGAGGCGGCCTTCTGCACCTGGCTGGTGGCGGAATTCGAGGCGCTGATCGCCCGCGAAGGCGCCGAAACCATCGGCGGCTTCTTCGCCGAGCCGATCCAGGCCTCGGGCGGGGTGATCGTTCCCCCCGAAGGCTACCTGCGCCGCATGGCAGAGGTTTGCCGCAAACATGACATCCTCTTTGTCGCCGATGAGGTGGTCACCGCCTTTGGCCGCCTTGGCCACTGGTTCGCCAGCTGGGAAGAATTCGGCGTGCAGCCGGATATCATCTGTACGGCAAAGGGGTTGACCTCGGGCTATATCCCGCTGGGTGCGGTGATCTTTTCTGACCGGATCTGGGCTGCCATGGCCGCAGACGGGGCGCGGTGGTTCACCAGCGGCTACACCTATTCCGGCCATCCCGTGGCCTGTGCCGCAGCACTCAAGAACATCGAGATCATCGAAGGCGAAGACCTTTTGGGCAATGCTGCCCGCGTCGGGGCCCTGTTCGAGCAGCGACTGGCAGACCTGCAAGCCCTGCCGATTGTCGGACAGGTGCGGGGCCGCAAGCTGATGATCTGCGTGGAAAACGTAAGTGACAAGGCCACGAAGGCACTGCTGCCCGATGATCTGGCTGTCGGCAAGCGGATTTCCGATGCCTGCGAGGCGATGGGCCTGATGGTGCGCCCGATCGGGCATCTGAATGTGATGTCGCCGCCCCTTGTAATTACCGAAGGGGACGTGGAATTTGTCGCAAGGGTGCTGGGCAGGGCGATCACGCAGGTTGCCGACAGCCTTGTCAGGGAAGGCGTCAGGATCGGGTGATGGGACTGGAAGAGGCAGCAAACGAAGTGGACGGCGCCTTCACCCGCAAGGGCTTGCGCGGCTATGCCTTCGAGAATGCCTTCGGCGGTGCCACAAGCTTCCTGCGGCGGACCTATACCAAGGATCTGACGGGTGTTGATCTGGCCGTCACCGGCGTGCCCTTCGATCAGGCCGTCACCCATCGCAGCGGCACCCGCTTTGGCCCCCGCGCCATCCGCGAGGCTTCGGCCCTGCTGCCCTATGATCCGCCCTTTGGCTGGGGGTTTGATCCGCTGCAAGACCTCGGCGTGATCGATTACGGCGATCTGGCCTTTGATTATGCCAGGGTCAGCGATTTTCCCGGTGCGCTGACGGCCCATATCCGCACCATTCTGGCGGGCGGGGCAGGGACGGTGACACTGGGGGGGGATCACTACATCACCTATCCGATCCTGCGCGCCTATGCCGAAACGTACGGGCCGATGGGCGTGATCCATTTCGATGCCCATTCCGACCTGTGGCAGGATGACGATGACAGCCGCATCGACCATGGCACGATGATGTACAAGGCGGTGAAATCGGGCCTTGTCGATCCGCAACGGTCGGTCCAGATCGGCATCCGCACCCATACCGACGATTATCTTGGCGTCTCGGTGATCGATGCGCGCGAGGTGCACGAAAAGGGCGCTGCCGCCGCCGTGGCCAGGGCCCGCGCCATCGTCGGCGACGGGCCGACCTATCTGACCTTCGACATCGATGCGCTGGACCCCGCCTTCGCGCCCGGCACCGGCACGCCGGTCTGGGGCGGGCTGGCCAGCTGGCAGGCGGCGGCGATGCTGCGCGATCTGGCCGGAATCAATCTGGTGGGCGGCGATATCGTCGAGGTGTCGCCCCCCTATGACACGACCGGGGCCACCGCCGTTGCAGGGGCGCATGTGGCCTATGACCTGATCGCGCTGTTTGCCTGGGCAAAGGCACGGCGGGCATGAAGAAGGGGCGATTCGCATGAAAAAGCTGGCGAAGCTGATCCTTGGCCTTGGCGTTCTGGCGCTGCTGGGATTTGGTGCCTGGGTGCGGCTGGCACCGTCAGACCCGGCGGTCTGGCATGTCGACCCCGCAACGGTGACGGATCGCGGGGGGCGCAACAGCTATCTTCTGGCCGCCGGCGGAGACGCCGAACCGCTCGAGGTGCCCCTGCCGCCGGATCAGGTTGCGGCCCGGCTGGATGCCGTCGCCCTGGCCACACCGCGCACCACCCGGCTGGCGGGGCAGGGTGATTTCGTCACCTACCTGACCCGCTCTGCCGCCATGGGCTTTCCTGACTATACTTCGGTTCGCATCCTGCCCACCGCGACCGGGTCACAGGTGCTGATCTTTGCCCGGTCCCGCTTCGGGGAAAGCGATTTCGGTGTGAACCGCGCCCGGGTCGAGGACTGGGTTGCCCGTTTGACCCGCTGATTTGAATGCGCTGGAAGCGCGGGCTTTGCCGGTATATCCGCTTGCGCGGGGATAACCGGTTGCGGGTGCATCAATGACCGATCAGCAGACCAAGGATCAATTCCTGTACGCCGGTCGGGCCGACAGGGGGTCACCCCTGCTTTATGTTTTCGGGGCGGCGGCCGCCGTCGCCGCGTTGTTTGCCGGGCTGGCGCTTATTGATATGTTGCCTGCAGCGGTGTTCGATGCCTGGCCGGGGCTGCACCTTTTCGGCTATCTTTTTCCTGTCGCCACGATCCTAATCGCCACGCGGCTGCTGCATGGAAGGCCGATGCGCAGTGTTCTGGGGCCTTGGCCCAAGGGGCGCCAGATGATTCTGGCCGTGCTGGCCGGACTTGTCGCACATGGCCTAATCACCGTTCTGGCCAGCGGCGGCGAAGCCAGGCCGGGGGCGATCTTCACCGATCCGGTCGTCGCGCGCCTTGCCCTGTTCCTGTTCGCTGCCTACGGGGCCCAGGTTCTGGCGGAAGAGGTGCTGTGCCGCGGTTACATGCTGCAGGGCGCGGCGCGGGTCTGGGTCCGCCCGGTGGTTGCCGTGGCCGTTTCGGCAGTGCTGTTCGGTCTGCTGCACGTTCCCGGCTACTTTCTTGATGGGAACGCGGCGGAACATGGCTGGCTGTGGAAGCTGGTGTTTCACTTGCCCTCGGCGATTGTGATCGGCGGCATCTTTGGCGTCTGGGCGGTGCTCGGCGGCAATATCTGGCTTCCGACACTGGGCCACTTGATGGTCAACGCAGGCTTTCTTCTCATCAATTATGGCCCGCAGGCCGAAAATGCCGATGGTACCTTTCAGGTTATGATCCTTGTCTTGCGGCCCCTGTCGGACATTGTGGTTTTCGGGCTGTTCACCCTGATCATGTTCCCGCCCCGCCGCCAGGTCTGGTCCCCCCTTATTGGCCAGCGCCCCGCCGAAAGCGCCGCCTGACCCACCCCCTTGACCGGCCCCGGCGCATGGGCCACACCGCGCGGCATGGTTTTGCTGGACAAACTCGCCCGGATCACGCAGCGCTTCGAGTATCTCGAGGCTAGGCTTTCGGCCGGTGCCCCCCCGGCCGAGATTGCGACACTCAGCCGCGAATACAGCGACCTCAGGCCTGTGGTCACGCAAATCAGCGCCTATCGCCATGCGCTGGTGGACCTGGCCGGGTGCGAGGCGCTGCTGGCCGATCCCGACATGCGCAGCCTGGCTGAAGACGAGTTGCCAAAGCTGAAGGCGCGCATCCCCGGGATGGAACAGGCGTTGCGCCTTGCCCTGTTGCCCAAGGATGCCGCCGATTCACGGCCCGCGATCCTGGAAATCCGCCCCGGCACGGGCGGCGAGGAGGCGGCCCTGTTTGCCGCCGATCTGCTGCGGATGTACCAGCGCCATGCCGAACAGCAGGGCTGGCGGTTCGACATTCTGGACCTGCAGGAAAGTGATCTGGGCGGCATCCGCGATGTGACGGCCCATGTCCAGGGCGACGGTGTCTTTGCGCGCCTGAAGTACGAATCGGGCGTTCACCGGGTGCAGCGCGTGCCCGAAACCGAAGCCCAGGGGCGCATCCACACCTCTGCCGCCACCGTGGCCGTTCTGCCCGAGCCGGAAGAGATCGACGTGGATATTCCCGCCGAAGACATCCGCATCGACACCATGCGCGCGTCGGGGGCCGGCGGGCAGCATGTCAACACCACGGATTCGGCCGTTCGCATCACGCATCTGCCCACCGGCATCGTCGTGACGTCGTCGGAAAAATCGCAGCACCGCAACCGCGAAATTGCGATGCAGGTGCTGCGCGCGCGCCTGTTCGATCTGGAACGCGCCCGCATCGACAGCGCCCGTGCTGCGGATCGCAAATCCCAGGTCGGCTCGGGCGACCGCAGCGAACGCATCCGCACCTATAACTTCCCGCAAGGGCGGATGACAGACCACCGCATCAACCTGACGCTGTATTCCCTGCCCCAGATCATGGCCGGCGATCTGACCGACGTCATCGATGCCCTGGCCGCGCATGACCAGGCATCGAAACTGGCCGAGTTGGAGGCATGACGGGCGCAGAGGCGCTGCGTGCCGCCCTGCCGCGCCTGCAGGCGGCGGGAGTAGAGGGGGCGGCGCGCGACCTGCGCCTGCTTTTGGCCTTTGCCACCGGTATCCCGCCAGACCGGCTGACCCCGGTGCTTGCCGACCCGCTGCCCGGTGCCGCCGCCGCCCGCTTTGAGGCGGCCGTCACGGCGCGGGTGGCGCGCCAGCCGGTCAGCCAGATCGTCGGGGGCCGGCTGTTCTGGGGGCGCTGGTTCCGGGTCACGCCCGATGTGCTGGACCCCCGCCCCGAGACCGAAACGCTGATTGCCGCAGCGCTGGACGGGGAATTCAGCCGCGTGCTTGATCTGGGAACCGGATCGGGGGCGATCCTGATCACGCTTCTGGCCGAACGGGGCGAGGCCACCGGGACAGGTGTCGATCTGTCCCCCAAGGCCCTGTCCGTTGCCGCCGCCAATGCCGCCGCCCTGTCGGTGGCAGGGCGGGCGACCTTTCTTCAGTCGGACTGGCTCAGCGCCGTCAGGGGCCGATTTGACCTTGTCGTGGCCAATCCGCCCTATATCGCCCAGGCCGACATGCCCGGTCTTTCCCCGGAGGTGCGCCTGTGGGAGCCCCGGCTTGCGCTGACGCCGGGGGGGGATGGTCTGGGTGCCTGCCGCAGCATCCTGCGGGATGTCCGGTCTGTTCTGGTGCCTGGGGGCCGTGTTCTGCTTGAAATCGGCGCAAGCCAGGGCGATGCGGTTGCCGCCCTGTGCCAAAGTGCCGGTTTGCAGGCTGTTACGGTGCTGCAGGATATGGACGGACGTGACCGCGTGGTTTCAGCCGTCGTGGCGTAACGGCGGGTTGTGAAGGAAAATCGCCACATCTGTGCCGAAATCGCTGTTTTTCCGCAAGGGTCCGGTGGAAACCCCTTGTCACACCGGCTGCCGCGTGGTTATTCGGGCGCAGGGACGCGGGGCGTCGGTTTCTTGGCCGCCCCATGAATATGTCCTTCTCGCAAGCCTGCCATCAGTCGACCTTGCCCCTGCAGGCAATGCGCACGACAGGTCACAGGCACTTCGGGCAATGCCAGACCCCATCCGGAACAACGGAAAACATGAGATCATCGAAATCACGTTCGCGCTCAAAGTCGAACCGGCCCCGGTCGATCGGCAATATCATCAACCGCGTCTTCGACAGCTCGGGTCCCGAGGGCAAGGTGCGCGGCACGCCCCAGCAGATCATCGAGAAATACCAGTTCCTGGCCCGTGATGCCCAATTGTCCAACGACAGGGTCGCGGCAGAGAATTTCATGCAGCACGCCGAGCATTACACGCGGATGCTTGCCGAAGCCCAGCGCGAGCTTGCGGCAGAGCAGGATCAGCGCCGGTCCCATGATTACGCGCAAGGCACCGTCCAGACCCCCGGTCATCCGGGGGGGCAAACCGGACAGACCGCCTATCAAGGCGGGCAGGGCAATCCGGGCGCAGCCGGCCAGCAGCACGGCGGCGCACCAAACCGCGACCGCAGCTATGGCAATGACCGGCCCGATCCGCGCGACGAACCGCAGGCTGATGCCGGACCCGTCCGGTCGGCATCGATGATGGATTTCATCGACGACATCTCTGACAGCGGTCTGGTTGAAACACCCGAAACCCGGCGCATCGAACAGGGTGCCGCGCCGCGCAGCGACAATGCCGACAGGCGCGACCGCGGCCCGTTTTCCGACCGGCCCGCACCGCCCCAGGACCGGCGGCAGGACCGCCGCGAAGACCGCAGGCCGCGTGGCGAGCGACCCCTGCGGCCCGCGAAGGCACTGCACGCTGACCCGGCGGGTCAGGACGTCCGGGTTCCGGCCCCGCAGCCTGCCGCGCAGGCCACAAGCGCCGCTGCAGCGGAAGCCCCGCCTCTTGCCCCGAAAAAGCCGCGCGTTCCGCGCAAACCGCGCAGCGATGCGCCCGATGGCGGCTCCTCCGGCCCTGCGGAAGCTGCCGAATAGGGGTGCGGTGGCCGTCAGGCCCGCGCCACCTCGCGCGCAAGGGCGCAGAACCCTTCCAACGGTATCTCTTCCGCACGGGCGGTGGGTGCCAGCCCTGCGGCGCGGATCCTGTCTTCGATATCCGCGCCCAGGCCCTTCAGGCTGGACCGCAGCATCTTGCGCCTTTGGTTGAAGGCCATTGCCGTGATCCTTTCCAGCACGCGCTGATCCGCCGGATAGCGCGGCGCGTCACGCCGGGTGAAATGCACGACCGCCGAATGCACTTTCGGTGCGGGGGTGAAGGCCTCGGGCGGCAGGGTCAGCACGATCTTCGGATCGGCCCGCCATTGCGACACCAGGGCAAGTCGGCCGTAGGCCTTTGATCCGGGGCCCGCCACGATCCGTTCGGCCACTTCTTTCTGGAACATCAGGGTCAGGCTGTCCCAGAACGGTGGCCATCGGGGCGGGTTCAGCCAGCGAATCAGCAGTTCGGTGCCGACATTGTAAGGCAGGTTGGCGATGACCCGGATCGGCGGGGTCAGCCGGGCGGCGACATCCAGATCAAGGGCATCCCCGATCACCACCTCCAGCCTGCCCGGGCAGGCCGCCGCAATCTGGCGCAGCGCCGGCAGGCAGCGCGCATCCTTTTCCACCGCCAGCACATGCCGGGCCCCTTCGGCCAGCAGCCCGCGCGTCAGCCCGCCGGGGCCGGGGCCCACCTCGAGCACGTCACAGGCCGAAAGATCGCCGGCCAGCCGGGCGATCTTTGCGGTCAGGTTCATGTCCAGCAGGAAGTTCTGGCCCAGCTGCCGCCTTGCAACCAGGTCATGCTCGGCAATGACGGCGCGCAGGGGCGGAAGCCCGTCTATCCGTGCCACGGGGGGCTGTCCTTGCGGGATGTGGCGGCGGGATGTCTCATCGCCGCGCCGCGGCCATGTCTGCGGCCAGTTGCAGCGCCGCAATCAGGCTCGAGGCATCGGCCCGGCCCTGACCGGCGATATCAAGGGCAGTGCCGTGATCGGGCGAGGTGCGGATGAACGGCAGGCCCAGGGTCACATTCACGCCGCCCGCAAAATCGATTGTCTTGACAGGGATCAGCGCCTGGTCGTGATACATCGCGATGGCCGCGTCATATCGGGCCCGTGCGGCGGCATGAAACATCGTGTCTGCCGATTTCGGCCCGTCCAGCAGGAAGCCCCCGGCCCGCAGGCGGTCCAGCACCGGGATGATCAGGTCAATCTCCTCGCGGCCCATCGCGCCGCCTTCGCCCGCGTGCGGATTCAGCCCGGCCACGGCCAGGCGGGGGGCAGGAATGCCGAAATCGCGGACCAGCCCGGCATGGGTCAGGCGGATGGTGTCTTCCAAAAGCTGCGCCGTCAGGCTGCGGGCGACATCGGCCAGCGGGATATGGATGGTCGCAGGCACCACGCGCAGGCCCGGGCAGACCAGCATCATCACCACCTGCCCGACCCCGGCCAGATGGGCCAGAAACTCGGTATGGCCCGGAAAGGCAAAGCCGGCCCCGTCCATCAGCGCCTTCTTGTGGATCGGCGCGGTGCACAGGGCAGATGCAGCACCCGATTGCACTAGACCGGCGGCCTGCGCAATGACCGCGACGACATCGGCGGCATTTGCCGGGTCGGGGTGGCCGGGCCGGGCCGCTGCGGGAAAGGCATGCACCAGAACCGGCAGGACACCGGCAGGAAGCGCCGGGGCCTGATCCGGCGCGGTGATCGGCTGCCAGTCTGCGCCTGCAGGCAGATGGCGCGGATCGCCGATCCAGAAGAACGGGACGGATGCCCCAAGCCTGCGGCGCGCCGCCACGGCGGTTTCGGGGCCGATCCCCGCAGGTTCCCCGCAGGTCAGGGCAACGGGCGCGACCGGCGCGCTCACGGCTCGCGGATGATCGCTGCGGCGCGCAGCTGGTCCATGTAGGATTCGGCAAGGGCCGCCAGCCGCTGGTTGATCAGCTGGTCGCGAATGGCCGCAGGCGTCGGCGGGTCTTCGGCCGGTGCCACGTTTCTGGTGCAAAGCATCACGAAAACGCGGGCCGCACCGCGCCGCAATGCGAAGGATGACTCGCCCGGATCCAGCTTTGCCAGTTCAAGACCCAGATCGCGCGGCACCGCATTGACGGGCTGCGTCGTGCGCACAAGGCGGTCTTCCGGCAGGCCCCGGGCCAGACCGAAGAGATCGTCGCATTGATCGGCACCGGCACGCAGCCGCGCAGCTTCGGCGGCGCCTTTTGCGTCATCGGGAAGCAGCACCTGAATGTAATCCAGCTCCACCGCCTCGGTCGGGGGCGTGCCGCTGTCTTCAAGCCCGCGCAGCTGGAACATCGCAACCGCATTCGGGATCGCAATGGGTTGGGTCACACCGCCCGGGTCCAAAGGCAGAACAAGCGACCGGATTACCGGGGGAAGATTCCCCAGGTCAAGCCAGCCGACATCGCCGCCTTCGGCGGCAGAGGGGGCCGCAGAATACTGCGCGGCCGCCGCCGAGAAATCCGCATTCGTGCGGATCGATGCCCGCAGTTCCTCGGCCTGGGCCAGGGCATCGGCCTCCTGCCCCGGCGGGGCGGGAATGATCAACTCGGCCAGCGCCACGCGGACATTGCCCCGCTGGTTGGTCACCGCCAGCGCCCGCTTCACATCCCCGTCCGACACGAAGACGCGCGGGATGAACCGCGCCCGCACCACCTCGCGCCACACCAGGCTGGCCTGCACGAAATCACGGAAGGTTTCGGGCTCGACACCGTTTTCGGGAAGGCCCTGCTGGAATTCCTCAACCGACAGGTTGGCCCGGCCTGCAAACTCTTCCAGACCTGCTGTGATGTCCTCTTCGGTGATGTCCACACCGTTGGTCACCCCGGCCTGGAACCGAAGCCGGTCATCGATCAGGCCCCGGACCGCCGCCTGTTCCAGATCACCCGGCGAGTTGATCAGTTGAAGAAACTTCGCCCGCTGTTCAACCTCGAAGTTCGTGACCACGCTGTCGTTGACAATCACCCTTGGGGCAAAGGGACCGTCTGCGGACAACGCAGACCCCGCCATCAGCAGCGGGCCGATGCAGGCGGCGATCAGGAAGGTCAGGCGCATGTCAGTTCCGTGTCTTTGCTCGATCCGCCGGACGGGGCCCGGCCCGTTTTCTGATTCGATCAACTGCGGCACCTGCGTGCCGGACCGGGCGCGGCACTGCCACCGAAGCCCAGAAGATCGACCGCAATGTTGAATTCTGTCGTCGGCGTCACACTAGTTGAGTCGGCGAACCAACGCGAGAGGGAAAGATCGACCAGCATGCACTCGTTCCGGTACTTGAAACCGACGCTTGCGCGCGAGGCGCGTCCGGCGATGAAATCATGCCGGACGCTTGCCTCACCGGTCCAGTTGGCGGACATGTTCCAGTTGCCGCCGATGGTCAGTTCCGAAATCGGATCAGGCTTGCCATCTGCGGGGTCCGAGATGCTGTAGTAGTAGCCCGACATCAGGCCGAAATCCTCGGCGGCCCAGTTCAGGCGTGCCTCGGCGGCCGTCAGCGCGGCTTGGTCGCCCACCAGAAGGCGCTGTGTCAGCCCAAAGCCCTGGGCGGACAGGATCTGCATTCCGACAAGCCAGTCCGAAGCGGCCCCATCCAGCCCGGACGACAGGCTGAACTGATCCAGGTCCTCCTGGCGCAGGACGCGGCCCAGCGTCAGCGCAACTGTCGAACCGTCGACGCCCAGACGTGTCCAGTTCAGGCCAAGGGCGGCACGGTTGCTCAACTCAACCTCGTCAGACCCGGGAAACCGGTTCAGCGAAAAGAGGTTGCCTTCGTCAAACTCGACAAGCTGGCTGTCCTCGTTCGGAACATCCGGGCTGGACTCCGGTGACAGCAGGATCTGGGCCGCAGGCTCCAGCACCTGAATCGCGCCGCTGGCTTCCACGCGCCGCAGCGGCCAGCCGAGCTTGCCGCCCAGGGCACCGTAAAGCCGGCTGATCCGTGCCGGATAGGTCGGATCCTGGTTGACTGCGACGACATCGGCCTGACCCAGGGCCTGTGCCGTCCCGACCAGCCCGCCCGGCAGGTACCAGTTCCGGTTCCAGTCCAGCCCGATCAGCGCCTGAGCGGTTTGAAGCCCGTCAGCAATGCCGTCGCCGTTGCTGTCGCGCACGCTGGACGAAACGCGGTTCTCATTGGACAGAAGATAGCGCAGATTGGCCGCACCCCCCAGACCGGGAAGGGACATCCGCCGGACCTCGATCAGGTCGACCATCGACGAGGGGCGCGTGGGATCCGGCGATTCGCGCAGCGATTCGTAATAGTGCACCCGCCCAAGAACAAAGTCATCGCGGTCGACCCGTTGCACTTCGACAAAGCTGTCCAGATAGTCCTGCTCGGATATGCCGTAATCGATCAGATAGCCGTTGTCGCTGACCGCCTGAAGCCCGAAGGTCAGGGCAAATCCGCGCGGCAGGGAAAAGGCCCCGGTGGCGAAAAGATAGCCGCGCAACTCATCGGGCAGGATGTTGTCGGTTGACAGGGCCCCGGTCACCTCGACCTGCCCGCTGTCGTAGGCCTGACGATAGCGCAACCCCAGCGACCGCCCCTGTCTTGACGTCACATAGGGGGCCAGCGTCAGATCGCGGCTTGGATCGATCACCCAGAAATAGGGTTGGATGATCCCGTATCCCAGTTGGTTGGTGATCCGGACATCCGGCTGAAGAAAGCCGGTCGCGCGGTTCAGGCCAGGCTCCGGCATGCGCAACCGGGGAATGTAGAACACCGGAACACCGAAAAAGCGGAGCTGCGCGCCCGTGAAATACAACTGCTGTTCCAACTGGTCATGCACCACGCTTTGCGCCCGGATTTCCCAGATGGGAACGGGGTTTGCCGCGCAGACCTGACAGGACGAGGCCACGGTCCGGCCCAGTTCCGTGTACCGCCCGCCGACACGCTGCAGTTCGTCCGCAGCCAGCTGCAACTGCTGGTCCAGCACAAGGCGCGCGCCGGTCATGAGTCCGTTGCGCAGATCCGCGGAAAGCTCTGCCTGATCAGCCAGAACGCGGGTGCCGCTTCCGTCTGACAGCATGATCGGGCCCTCGATGGAAAGAATGTCCCTTGCCGCATCAAAGGTCACGCGCGAGGCTGTCAGCGTGATCCCCCTTTGCAGAACTTCGACGGCACCTTCCGCAACCAGCACCCTATCGCCCAGAATTTCGACCCGGTCGGCGACCAGGGTGGCGACATCCTGCGCAAGGGCAGGGCCGGCGCACAGGGCCAGTGCCGCCGCCCAAAGCAAAGGGCGCATCAGCCATCCTCCAGGTGCAGCAGAAGGCCAAGCGCAAACAGGACCGAGGCGACAGGGGCACTCCACGCGGCCAGAAATACCGGAATTTGTCCATTGGCCCCAAGAACCTGGGCAAAGTTTCTAAGAAAGAATATTCCGAATCCCGCCAGCACGGCCGCCAGCACCATCGCCCCTGTATTGCCAAATCTGACATGGCGCATGGTAAAGCCTGCCGCCAGCAGAACCATTCCGGCCAGAAGCACGGGCAGGGCAAACTGCATCTGCAGCCAGACCCGGTGCTGGCGCGACGAAAACCCTGCCCTGTCCAGGTTTGCGATAAAGGCCGGCAGATCCCAGACCCGCACGGCAGAGGGGTCGCCGAAACTGTCGCGGATCTGGTCCCGCGTCAGGTCGGATGCAACCCTGCCCCGTGCCTGGGTCACTGCCGTGTCTTCGGGATTGTCCGCGGCAAGGTTCCACCGCTTGAGGTCGGTCAACATCCAGGCCCCGGTGGACAGCGCGGCCCGTGCCGCCTCGATCCGGGTCAGCGGGCGGCCATCCCCGTCAAATTCAAGGAAGGTCACCCCGGTCAGCACCGTTCCGTCATCATTGGCCTGGGTTGCGCGGATCACCGTCTGGGACCCGTCGCCCCCCTGGCGGAGCCACAGGCCCTCGGAGCTGAGGGACAGAACGCTCACCCGGCCATTGGCATAATGCGCAATCATCTCGTCAAAGTGTCGGGATGTTGCCGCGACCAGGGGGTTGAAGACCATGACAGACACAGCCCCCAGCGCCAGTGCGACGCAGACCGGCGCCACCAGAAGCCGCAGCGCCGATCGCCCCGAGGCACGCACCACGACAAGCTCGCTGGATCGTGCCAAAGCCAGGAACAGCGCGATGGCGGCAAGAATCACGATCAGCGGCAGAATCCGGTACAGGCTTTGGGGAACCTTCAGGGCCGCCAGCCCCGCCACCTGGGCAAGGCTGACATTGCTGTCGGGGAACCTGCCGACCAGTTCCACCATTTCGATCAGCATCATCAGACCGAAGAAGACCCCGAAAACAAGCAGGACGGACAGGGCAAAGCGGCGGGCGATGTAAAAGCTCAGCGTCATGCGGCCGAACCGGGTGGTCTTGCGATGCGCCGCGACGGAAAGCCCGGTCCTGCCGCCACTGCCAGCAATCCGGCAGAGACACCCAGGCCAAGGACGGCTGACGCGTATTGCACCGGCCACAGCGTTGCGTCCCGCAGGACCGTCTGTGCGGCGATGTTGTCGGCAAATTGCACGATCACCAGCACAATCACGGCCCCCACAACCTGCCGCCAAAGGCCGAAGCGGCTGAAGGCCCCCACAAGCAGGGCCGAAAACCCGATAAGCGGTGCCGCGACCCCGAGCAACGGGTTGGAGATGCGGCTGTGCCCTTCCTGCACAAGCACTGCCGGGGTCGTTTTCAGTTCGGCGGCAAGGGCGGCATCCGCCCTCAGCAGTTCGGGCGTTGACAGTTCCTCGGGCGACCGCCCCCGCAGGCCGCTGCCCGTCATGAAGCCGCCGATGTCATGGGTAAGATCGACAAACCGCGTGACGGTCAGGTGCGAGGACGCCCGGTCAAGCATCTGGGCCATGCCGTCAAGCAGGATCAGTTTCGGCCCCATGTCCCCCCGCACGACAAGCGCGCGAAGGGCGGAATAGGTGATCCGGCTTGCAGGATCGCGCGCGTCAGACAGAAAGACATCCAGCAACTCGCCGGTCGGGGCGATCTCGCGGATGTAAAGTGTCACACCCGGTGCCGGATGCAGAAAGGTCCCCTCGCGCAGGAACCGCGCGGTGACGTTCGCCTCTATCTCGGCGCTGCGGGCCGCCAGAGTGATCCGGCTGGCCGGAACCACGATGTTCATCAGGACGGCAATCATCACGGCCACGATCATGCCGAAATAGAAGACGGGCCGCGCCAGGCGCCAGGGCGAGAATCCCGTGGCCTGCATGACAACCAGCTCGCTTTCACGCGTCAGCCGGTTTGTGACGTAAACTGCTGCCGCAAAGGCAGAAACCGGCAGGACAAGCCGAATGGCGTTCGGCAGGGTCAGGGCCGTGAACTCCAGGAACACCAGGGCTGATTGCCCGTGTCCGATGATCTGGTCGAACAGGCTCACGGCACGGTTGATCCAATAGACCGCCACAAGAACCAAAGAGAAGAATCCGAACAGCGCCAGAAGTTGCGACAGCAGGTATCTGTCGAATCTGGACAAGGCACGGATCCTCCGAAGGCTTGGGTCGGAACGTTAGTGGAAATCGGCGGCAGGGAAAACTGCTATCTGGTCAACTTTGGGGGCGCGGGCTAGGGTTGGCGCAGCGGTGCCAGTGCACCGGAGTCCATCGCGGAGACCCCCATGACCACACCGGTTTCGATCCAGTTCCGTGCCACCGACCTTGACGCGATTGCAGCCCACGCAGGCCGGGTCGTGATCCTTGCCGGAAGCGGCCGCGCCACAAGTCCGGCAGCACGCCGGGTGAACCGGCTGACCAGGGGTGCGCTGGACCGCTTTCTGGCCTCGGCTGCGTTCGGGCGGATGAAACAGGGCGAAGCGGCCGACATCGGCTGGCCCACCGGCCTGCTGGCCGAGGCCCTTCAGGTGGTCAAGCTGGACCGCAGCGGCGATCCGGTGACCGCGCGCAAGGCGGGGGCGGCCATCGGCAAATCGCTGGGCCCTGCGGGCGCGCTGGTTGTGGCCGAAGGGCATCCGAAAGCCGCCGAAGTGTCGTTCGGACTGGCCCTTCGTGCCTATGACTTCGTTGCCTACCGCACCGGCGAGACGAAGCTGCCGGGCGAGGTGACGATGATGGTGACGGCACCGGAAGCCGTGGCGGCGCAGGCCGGCCCGAAAACCGCCCTTGCGGAAGGCGTGTTCTTTGCCCGCGACCTGACGAATGAACCGGCCAATGTCCTGACCCCGCAGGAATTCGCCGCCCGCCTTGCGGCGATGCAGGACCTGGGGCTGCATGTCGAGATCATCGAAGAACCCGCGATGAAGGCGCTTGGCATGAACGCGCTTCTGGGCGTGGGGCAGGGGTCGGTCAACCGTTCCAGGATCGTGGTGATGCAATGGAACGGCGGACCGGCGGGCGGCGCGCCCTTTGCCCTGATCGGCAAGGGCGTAACCTTTGATACAGGCGGAATCTCGATCAAGCCCGCCGCCGGGATGGAGGATATGACCGGCGACATGGGCGGGGCCGGGGTAGTGGCCGGGCTGATGCGCGCGCTGGCGCTGCGCAAGGCCAGGGCCAATGTGGTGGGCATCGTCGGGCTGGTGGAAAACATGCCCGACGGCAATGCCCAGCGCCCCGGAGATGTGGTGAAATCGATGAAGGGTGACACGATCGAGGTCATCAACACCGATGCCGAAGGCCGCCTCGTGCTGGCCGACGCCATGTGGTATGCGCAGGAGCGCTTCAAACCCGGTGCTATGGTGGATCTGGCGACGCTGACCGGGGCCATGGTCGTGGCGCTGGGGCATGAGAATACGGGCGTCTTTTCCAACGACGACACGCTCTGCGCAGCCCTGCTGAAGGCCGCCAGGGCCGAGGGCGAGGGGGCCTGGCGCATGCCGATGGGCGATGCCTATGACGCGCTGCTGAAATCGCGGATCGCGGACATGAAGAATGTCACGGGTCGCGAAGGCGGTGCCATCACGGCAGCACAGTTCCTGCAGCGCTTCGTCAAGCCCGGCCTGCCCTGGTGCCATCTGGACATCGCGGGCACGGCCAGCGTCAAATCCGACACCGCCCTTGCGCCAAAGGGCGCGACCGGCTGGGGAATTGTCACGCTGGACCGGATGATCCGTGACCTTTTCGAAGGCTGACGATGGCCGGGGTCTATTTCTACCGTCTCACGCAGTCGCCGCTGGAGGTGGCGCTGTCCCGCCTTCTGACCCGCGCGCTGGCAACAGGCTGGCGCGTTGCGGTGCGCGGCCGCGACGCCGGGCGGCTGTCCTGGCTGGATGAGCGGCTCTGGCTGGGGGCCGAGGACGGTTTTCTGCCGCATGGCATCGAAGGCGGCCCGCAGGATGCCGACCAACCGGTGCTTCTGACCGCCAGCCCGCACCTGCCCCCGGGCGTGGCCTGCCTGATGTCCGTCGACGGGGCTGCAATCGCAGCGGCAGAGGCCGCTGCCCTGCAGCGGGTCTGCATCCTGTTTGACGGCAATGACCCCGGGGCGCTGTCGCTTGCCCGCCAGCAGTGGTGCGACATCACCGCGGCAGGGCTGGGTGCGCAATACTGGTCCGAAGACGGCGGGCGCTGGGAAAAGAAGCAGGAAAAGGCTGCGGCCCCGGTCTGACGGCAGCGCCCGTCAGGGAATCGGGCCGCGCTGCGGTCGGCGTGCCATCCCGTCGCGGGTGTGACCGGGGAGGTTGTGGTTGCAGCCTGCGCCGGTGGGCAACGCCAGGCTGCGGCTGCCCCGGTCCGCAACGCGGTCGGCACGCCTGATCTGCGCGCCGGTTCTGGCCCGGCGTTTGCCGCGCAACCTGCGCCGGGCCGACCGGGCCGCGCCGTGGCCTGATCCGGGGGCGCACGCGGCCATTGCCGCCGCAGGCCCCTTACCGGCGCAGCAGCATCCTGTCCCCCGCAAGTTCCAGGTGGAACTGCCCAAGATAGTCCATGCCCAGAAGCGATCCGTCCATCTCGCCGTCATTGACCCAGGCTGCCAGCGCCTGATCCCGCCAGGGGCCAAGCACCACCTCGTTCAGCTTGACGCGCGCGGTGCGCACCGTGCCATTGGCGGTTTGGGCCTGGTCGAGGTAGAGCAGTTGGTCGGGATCAATGCCCAGGCGCCTGGCATCGCGGCGCGACAGGACAACATTGGTGGCACCGGTGTCGACCATGAATTCCACCGGCGTACCGTTGATCGCCAGCGTCAGATAATAATGCCCGTCCGGCGCGCGCGGCACCTCCATCCTGTCGCCGACCATGACCGCCTGGCGGTGCACGTCGCTGCGCATGTCCGTCCAAAGACCGTAGCCCGCCATGACACCGACAAAGATCAGGCCCCAGGCCATCGCGGTCCGCAGGGCGGCCCCCGGACGTCTGCGGTACTCTACCAGCACCCAGCCCCCGACGGCCGCCAGCAGCAGACCCAGATAGATCAGTCGTGCGGTGTCGTCGCTGTCCATCATCCCCCCCCCTTTGATCCGCATCTAGCTGGCCGCGGAAAGAATGCCAGCCGCATGGACCGATGGCCGGAAAAACGGAACCTCTTGCCCAGGCCCCGTCCAGGATCCATCCCCGCCATTGCGGTCGCCGGCGATCTGGTGGTCCCGGACCTGCGTGACTGCGGGGCACCGTCGCGCGCGGGCGGGGAAACGCGGGTCGCGTTTCCTGATCCCGCCCGAACAGACGAAGGGACCCTCACCGCTGCAATGGCAGGGGCCATCGCCCCTCCCACGGCGCCACGCTGGCATCAGGACGGGCCGGGGGCCCAAAGCCCCCGGCCAGCGCCCGCCCCGCCCTCGGCGGGCGCTTCTCGCCCGCCGGGTCGGGCGCTGGCC
>JADCEF010000005.1 GCA_020250445.1 Rhodobacter sp. | reverse complement strand
CGCCTGTCCCGATGCCCCCTGAAAGGCACCATCGGCGACACGGTCTTCGCCGTCCTGAACGCCTGCGGCCACAACATTCGCAAGATCCTGGCCCACCTCAGGACTTGGCTTGCCTGGATTGTCGCCGTGATATCGACCCCGGAAATCCCGCCAAACCGTCGCTATCTGATCGCAAAAGCCGCGTGACCGCTTTGTTCAGAGTGAACTACTCAGTTTACCCCAACACCCCCTCAAACTCCCGCCACTCGCCCTTCGACATCCCCGAGGTTTCCTGCGTCACGACCTCACCCTTCAACATCCTGCGCACACAATCCACCGCCTTCGCCGACAGCGTCACCCCGCCCAGGCGGTAATCCTCAAACGCGCCCCAGGCGATGGGGACCCAATCGGCGACCACCCGGCAGATCGCTTCGGCATAGACGCGGATTTCGTATTGGGCATGGGCATCGGCGCGCAGGCGCAGGAAGTGGAACAGGTTGTGCAGGTCCACCTTCCAGTACCATTGCGTATAGATATTGGCGGGCAGGTTCATCCGCGCCAGTTCGCGCGCCAGGCCCTGCTGGCCGTCCTGCGACAGCATTTCCTGATAATGGTCATAGGCGCGGCCGGCGTCGGATTTCAGCATCTCCAGCACCCGCGCCGCTTCCTCGCCCGTCAGCACCTCGCCCCGGCCCTGGTTGTTCACGGTGCTTTGCGCGGCCAGATGTTCGGGGGCGGGAATGTAGAATTCCCGGTCCAGAATCGAATAGCGGGCCGAGTATTCGTTGACATTGGCGGTGCGGTGCCGGATCCACTGGCGGGCGACGAAGACCGGCAGCTTCACATGCAGCTTGATCTCGCACATCTCGAAGGGCGTCGAATGCCAGTGCCGCATCAGATAGCGGATCAGCCCCTCGTCATTGCTCACGTGCTTGGTGCCCGCGCCGTAAGACACGCGCGCAGCCTGCACGATGGCGGCATCATCGCCCATGTAGTCGATCACCCGGACAAAGCCGTGATCCAGCACCTCATGCGCGCGGTACAGATGCGCCTCCATCCCTTCGGACACGGCGCGCAGCGTCGGGCGCGGGGTGGCGCGGGCCGCCGCGATTTCGGCAAGCTGGTCGGGGGTAAGCGGCATGGCAGCCTCCGCTGGGCCAAGATATGGGGTTCACTGGATCGCAGCATACAAGGAATGGGGATGCGCCGACAAGCGCCGGGGGCGGGGTTATCCCCAGCTTTGATCGCGCATCGCCCGGCGCGCCTTTCTCTTTGCCCGTCGGGGCGCTAGGGTCCGTCCCGGATGCGCCACAGGGAGACCGCCATGAAAATCCGTTATCTGCACACGATGGTCCGCGTGAAAGACCTTGAGGCTTCGCTTGCCTTCTTCAGGCTGCTGGGGCTGGAGGAAACGCGGCGCAACGACTATCCGCAGGGGCGCTTCACCCTGATCTTCCTGGCCCCGCCCGGCCAGCCGGACTGCCCGGTGGAGCTGACGTTCAACTGGGATGGCGACGACGGCCTGCCCAGCGACAGCCGCCATTTCGGGCACCTCGCCTATGAGGTGGAGAACATCTATGACATGTGCGCGCATCTGCAGGCCCATGGCGTCACCATCAACCGCCCGCCGCGCGACGGGCGCATGGCCTTTGTCCGCTCGCCCGACAACATCTCGATCGAGCTTCTGCAGATGGGCGGCGCGCTGGCACCGGCGGAACCCTGGGCCAGCATGGCCAACACCGGCCATTGGTAAGCCGACACAGACCGGGGCGCGTGGAGGTTCGCGCCCCGGCCCGCCGTCAGTAGATGTAGCGGATCTGGTCTGCCCAGAACCGCTCCATCTGCCGCAGCTGCCTGTTGAACACGCCAAGTGAGTCGAGGCCCATCGTTCCGCGTTTTTCCAGCGCCTCGGCATGGCGGGTAAAAAGTTCGTGCAACATCTGCCGCACGCGGCGGCCCTTGTCCGTCAGCCGGACGCGGACAGACCGGCGGTCCACCTCGGACCGCTGATGGTGCATGTAGCCAAGCTCGACCAGCTTCTTCAGGTTGTAACTGACGTTCGATCCCTGATAGTAGCCGCGCGATTTCAGCTCGCCCGCCGTCACCTCATGCCCGGCGATGTTGAACAGCAGCAAGGCCTGGACGGCATTGATCTCCAGCACGCCCAGACGCTCGAATTCATCCTTGATGACATCCAGAAGCAGGCGGTGCAGCCGCTCCACCAGTGTCATGCTGTCCAGATAGCCGGTCAGAAGGGCGGTCTGCGGTTCGTCCTGCCCGATGCCCGAACTCATGCCTTGAACGCTCATCCCCGTCTCCGTTCCTCAATCCATCAGGTGCAGGGTCGGGGCAAAGGTACAATATTCGGTAAACGTGAACCGTGTTTCGATCAAAGGCCCGGAAGCCGCCGTTCCCGGGCATGGGCCGCGATCCGGGCGATCAGCGGCGCAAAGCGGTCGGGCGGGGCGGACCGGCCCAGCACCCACTGGATCAGGTCCTGATCGTTCTCGGCCAGAAGCGCGTCGTAGTCGGCCAGCGCGCTGCCCGACAGCTCCGCCAGACGGGCGTCGGCGAAGGGACCAAGAACCAGGTCCATCTCCTTCGTGCCGCGCCGCCACGACCGCATCCGCATCCGCTTCAGCGCCTCTTCTGCCGTCTCGCCCATGTGCTGCCCCGATATCCCTTGAACGCCCTGGGCCTGCACCCTAAGAGAACCTGCCTGCAAGTTCAAATTCCCAGCCGGAGCGTTTTTCATGGCCTTCCTGTCCGATACCCTTGCCCGTGTGAAACCTTCGGCCACCATCGCCGTCACCAACAAGGCGCGCGAGCTGGCGGCGGCGGGGCGCGATATCATCGGCCTGGGTGCCGGAGAGCCGGATTTCGACACACCGCAGAACATCAAAGATGCCGCCAAGCGCGCCATCGACGCGGGCAAGACCAAATACACCGCCGTCGATGGCATCCCCGAGCTGAAGGCGGCGATCTGCGCCAAATTCGCGCGCGAAAACAGCCTGACCTACAGCCCTGCCCAGATCACCGTGGGCACCGGCGGCAAGCAGACGCTCTACAACGCCTTCATGGCCACCCTGAACGCCGGAGACGAGGTGATCATCCCCGCGCCCTATTGGGTCAGCTATCCCGATATGGTGCTGCTGGCGGGCGGCACCCCTGTGCCGGTTGTGGCGGGAATCGACACCAATTTCAAACTGACGCCGGCCCGGCTGGAGGCCGCGATCACACCGAAGACGAAATGGTTCGTCTTCAATTCGCCCTCCAACCCCACCGGGGCGGGCTACAGCCGGGCAGAGGTGAAGGCGCTGACGGATGTGCTGATGCTCCATCCCCATGTCTGGATCATGTCCGATGACATGTACGAACACCTTGTCTTCGACGACTTCGAATTCACCAGCCCCGCCCAGGTGGAGCCCGGCCTTTACGACCGCACGCTGACCTGCAACGGCGTGTCCAAAGCCTATGCGATGACCGGCTGGCGCATCGGCTATGCCGCCGGTCCCGTCGCGCTGATCAGGGCCATGGGCACCGTGCAGTCGCAAAGCACATCAAACCCCTGTTCCATCGCGCAATGTGCAGCGCTTGAGGCGCTGACCGGCCCGCAGGATTTCCTGGCCGTGAACCGCGCCACCTTCCAGCGCCGCCGCGATCTGGTCGTTGCGATGCTGAACGCCGCGCCGGGCATCACCTGCCCGACGCCGGAAGGGGCCTTTTACGTCTATCCCGACATCTCCGGCTGCATCGGCAAAACCTCGGCCGGGGGCGTGGTGATTGCGGATGACGAGGCTTTCGCCACGGCACTGCTGGAAGAAACCGGTGTCGCCGTGGTTTTCGGCGCGGCCTTTGGCCTGTCGCCGAACTTCCGCGTCAGCTATGCCACCTCGGACGCGGCCCTGCACAAGGCCTGCACCCGCATCCAGACCTTCTGCGCCGGCCTGCGCTGACCGCAGCGGGGGCCTGCCTGGCCCCTGATATCTGCGCGCAAGAGTCAAGGCGGGGCGGGATCAGGCCGACAGGGGCCGGGGGGCACGCCGCCAGAACCGCGCCATGAGCAGGGTGGCGGCAAGGGTCAGCCCGATGACAAGGCCCAGCCAGATGCCCGCCGCGCCAAAACCGGCGCTGAAGGCCAGCAGATAACCCGCCGGAATGCCGATGACCCAGTAGCTGAGGATGGCCAGCCACATCGGCACGCGCGTATCCTTGATGCCGCGCAGCAGGCCAAGGGCGATGACCTGCATCGCATCGGCCATCTGGAACATCGCGCCCAGTGCCAGCAGCATGACACCAATGCCCACAATCTCGGCCGCGTCCGGTTTCGACATGTCCAGAAAGACGGAAATGATCGGCTGCGGTGCCGCAAGAAAGACGGTGACCACCAGCAGGCCGAATCCCGCCGACAGGGCAATGGCCACGCATGCGCCATCGCGCAGGCCACGCGCATCGCCCGCACCATCGGCCCAGCTTGTGCGCACGGTTGCGGCATTGGCCAGCCCCAGATGCACCATGAAGGCCAGGGCGCAGGCCTCTAGCGCGATGCCATGCGCCGCCAGTTCCTTTGTGCCGATCCATCCCATCATCAGGGCCGAGGCATGGAACAGCCCACTTTCCGCAAAGCCGGTCAGCCCGATGGGCAGCCCCAGCCGGAACACCTGGCGCAGGGCGACAGGATCGGCCCGCCAGAACCGCTGGAACAGGTGAAACCTGCGCAGTTCCGGCAGGAACCCCGCATAAAGTGCCAATACCAGAATTGTCAGCGTCTGCGCCGCGATCGAGGCCCAGGCAGCCCCCCGCACCCCAAGTTCGGGAAAGCCCGCGTTGCCAAAGATCAGCGCCCAGTTGACGGCGATGTTCACGAAGACCGCCGCGATCGTCGCCCACAGCACGACCTGCGTGCGCCCAAGCGCCGCAAGGTAGCTTTTCAGCACCATGACCAGCAGCGCGGGGATCATCCCCAGCCCGGCAATCCGCAGGAAATCCTGCCCCAGGGCCGCCACTTCGGGCTGCTGGCCCGCGGCCAGCAGGATGGGCCCGGACCACCAGAACAGCGGGTAGCACAGCACCCCAAAGGCGATGGACAGCCACATGCCCATGCGCGTGTCGCGCCGCACCTGCGCCTCGTCGCCGCGCCCCAGGGCGCTGGCAACCATCGGCATGACCGCCTGGGCAAACCCCGAACCAAGGATGAAGATCACGAAGAAGCTGGATGCGCCCAACACACCGGCAGCCAGCGCCGCCACCGAATACCAGCCCAGCATGATCGTATCGACGACATGCAGCGACATCTGCGCCAGATGGCTGCCGATCAGCGGCAGGCCAAGCGTCAGCGTCGCCCGGGCATGGGCGGCGTAGGACTGGATCGGATGCGCGGCCATGCCCCGGACTTAGCCTGTGGCGCAGACAGCGGCAAGCGGCCTCAGATCGCCGCAAAAAGAAGACGGGCCGCCACCAGGGCGACGACGGCACCGACCGTGATTTCCAGCACGGGTGCCGCACGAGAGAGCGCGCGTGCCGGCAGTGCCGCGAAGGTGCCCTCGCGCGCCCAGACAGACATCGCGGCCACCGCAACGGTGACCAGGGCTGTCCCAAGCCCCATGGCGTAGGCGGCCAGAATACCCCCGGCCCCGATCCCCATCTGCCAGGTCAGGACCAGAACAAACAGCGCCCCCGTGCAGGGGCGCACCGCCACCCCGGCAACCAGGGCTGCGGCATCGCGCCACCCGGTCAGGCGGGAAAGCTGCGCCGGGGTGGGCAAATGGGCGTGCCCGCAGTGTTCGTCATGCACATGGGCGGGATCATGGGCGTGATGGTCATGGGTGCCCGCCGCATCCGGGCCGGGTGCCGCAGCCTGTGTGTTCCCCTGCCCCCTGCGCAGGCTGCGCCAGCCCCGGACCATCAGCCAGACGCCGATCAGCGCCACGATTGCATAGCTGACCGGCGCGGTGACCTGATCGGCCCCGTCAACCAGCCGGTCGCGCGTCCAGCCGAACAGGGCGATGCCCGCATAGACCAGCGCGACGGCCACTGTCGCCTGGGCCAGGCTGGAAAGGATGGCAATGACGGCAAGCGGCACAAGGCGGACCCGCGTGGCCATGCCATAGCCGCCGATCAGCATCTTGCCATGGCCGGGTCCCACGGCATGGAACACCCCATAAACAAAGGACAGGCCCAGCAGCCCCGCCAGCGCACCGGAATGGCCGGCGCGCAACTGCCGGATGGCGCCCGCCAGCGCCGACTGGACCCATCGCTGCGCATCGATGGCCTGCCGTTCCACCAGGCCCAGCCCGCCGGACAGCCACAGCAGCGCCCCCAGCGCCGCAAGCACCGCCCCCAGGATCAGGAACGTGCGGGACATGTCAGGCGGACCTCATCGGCATAGGCCGCGCCGACAGCCGGAAAATCGCCCTCGAGGTCAGAGCCGTAGTATTCTTCCAGCGCCGCCTCCAATGCCCTGTCGGCTGCGGCAAGGTCCGGCTCGAAGATCATGGCTGCACAGTCCGTTGCGCCCGTCACCTTCGGTGTCCCCACAATGCGGTAGGAAACGTAATAGCTGGGATCATAGGATTGCACGACAAAGGGCAGATCCCGGGGATCGGCCGGTGTCTTGACCCGGCGCAGATGGGTCGAGACCAGCCGTCCGTCCACATAATCGGCCGTCCAGTCCGAAGGGCCACCCAGAGCCAGCGGCGTTTCCCCGGCCAGAACATAGGTATCGCCGGGATAGCCTTCGTCCCAGACCATGTCGAAGCCCGACAGGGCCGCCTTTTCGGCACTGTCCAGAACCCCGTCGAAATCGGGATCGAACCCGCGGTCTTCGATGATCGAAAGCGTATAGAGTTCGTCGTAGAACCAGGTGATGCGGACGGCATCAACCATGCCGTCGGCGTTCAGGATGATCTCGACCTCGGTATCGATGAAGACATGGGGGTGCGCCAAGGCCGGCAGGGCGGTGCAGGCCGCAATCATTGCCGCAAAAGCAGGGCCAGCAACTGTCATCCGTCCTCGGTCATCCTTTGTGGTCTGGTCGCAGGCTAATGGACCTTGGACCAGCAGGCCATAGCAAAGCATGCGCCCGGCTTGCGAAGATTTGCCGAAGGGCTAGGGTAGGCGTGCAATGCGGACGGAGTCCTTTCATGCTGACCCTTTACGGTGTCTACCGGTCGCGCGCCTCGCGCGCGCTTTGGCTTCTGGCGGAAACGGGCACGCCTTTTGAACATGTGCCGGTCATCCAGGCCTACCGCCTGGCAGACCCGGCTGCGGCGGGCGCCCCGCGCAACACCGCCTCGGCGGACTTTCTTGCGGTCAACCCGATGGGGCAGATTCCCGCCCTGACCGATGAGGACCTGCTACTGACCGAATCCCTGGCGATCACGCTGTATCTGGCCAAGGCTTACGGCGGTTCACTGGGGCCCGGGAACCTGGCCGAAGATGCGCTGATGACGAATTGGGCGCTGTTCGCCGCCACCGCCATCGAACCTGCTGCCCTGACGATCCTGCAGGCCCGGCCCGAAGAGACCGAGGCGATCCGGGCGGCGGCGGCAAAGCTCGACCGGCCGCTTGCGCGCCTTGACAGGCATCTGACCGGGCGCGACTGGCTGCTGGACCGCTTCAGCGCCGCCGACATCTGTGTTGCCGAATGCCTGCGCTATGCCCAGGGTCACGCGGGCCTGGTTGCCGCGCATCCGGCGGCCTTCGCCTGGCTGGCGCGCTGTCAGGCCCGCCCGGCCTTCGCGGCGATGTGGGCGGCCCGCGCGCTGGAACCCGCCTGACCCTGCGCCGCCACAGCGGGCAGGGCGGGGGCACCGGCCCCCATATCTTGCGGACGGGGGGCCACAAATGGTCTACTGCTTTGCCGAAGCAGACCAGGAATCAAGCATCCATGGCCAACGATCTTCTCTCGGGCAGGGCAGAGACTTATGACGCATCTTCCATCGAAGTGCTGGAAGGGCTGGAACCGGTGCGCAAGCGCCCGGGCATGTATATCGGCGGCACGGACGAGCGTGCGCTGCACCATCTGGTGGCCGAAGTGCTGGACAATGCGATGGACGAGGCTGTGGCGGGGCATGCCACCCGCATCGATGTGGACCTGCACGCGGATCATTCCATCACCATCCGCGACAACGGGCGCGGCATTCCGATTGATCCGCACCCGAAATTCCCCGGCAAGTCGGCGCTGGAGGTGATCCTGTGCACCCTGCACGCGGGCGGCAAGTTTTCCGGCAAGGCCTATGAAACCTCGGGCGGGCTGCACGGGGTGGGGGCGTCGGTGGTCAATGCCCTGTCCGACCGGATGCAGGTCGAGGTGGCGCGCAACAAAGAGCTTTATGCCCAGGAATTCTCACGCGGCGTGCCGCAGGGGCCGCTGGCAAAGATTGGCCCCGCCCCGAACCGGCGCGGCACCAGCGTAACCTTTCACCCGGACCCCGAGATTTTCGGCAGCCTTCAGTTCAAGCCTGCCCGCCTGCTGAAGATGGCGCGGTCCAAGGCCTATCTGTTCTCGGGCGTGGAAATCCGCTGGAAATCCGCCGTCAGTGACGGCGAAACCCCGCCCGAGGCCACATTCCACTTTCCCGGCGGGCTGGCCGATTACCTGTCTGACCAGCTGACAGGAACCACGGCCTGTGCCGACCGCCCCTTTGCCGGCAAGGTTGGCTTTCCGGAAAAGTTCAGCCTGCCCGGCTCTGTCGAATGGGCGATCAACTGGACACCCGCGCGCGACGGCTTCCTGCAAAGCTACTGCAACACCGTCCCCACCCCCGAAGGCGGCACGCATGAGGCCGGGTTCTGGGCCGCGATCCTGAAAGGCATCCGCGCCTATGGCGAAAGGGTGAAGAACCGCAAGGCAGACATGATCACCCGCGACGACATGCTGGCGGGGGGCTGTGCGGTGATCTCGATCTTCATCCGCGAGCCGCAGTTCGTGGGCCAGACCAAGGACCGCCTTGCCACCGAGGAAGCCGCCCGTCTGGTCGAAGGCGCCGTGCGCGACCACTTCGACACCTGGCTGGTGTCCGACACTAGATCCGCCGGCGCGATCCTGGATTTCCTGATCCTGCGCGCCGAGGAACGGCTGAAGCGCCGCGCCGAAAAGGAAACGCAGCGCAAGACGGCCACCAAACGCCTGCGCCTGCCCGGCAAGCTGGTGGATTGCACCGCCACCGCCCGCGACAATACCGAATTGTTCATCGTCGAAGGCGACAGCGCCGGTGGCAGCGCCAAGATGGCGCGCGACCGCACCAACCAGGCCCTGCTGCCCCTGCGCGGCAAAATCCTGAACGTGCTGGGGGCGGCAAGCGGCAAGATGGGCGGCAATGCCGAGATCAATGACCTGTGCCAGGCGCTGGGTGTGGGCTTGGGCAGCCGGTTCAGCATTGATGACCTGCGCTATGACAAGGTCATCATCATGACCGACGCCGATGTGGACGGCGCGCATATCGCCGCGCTGCTGATGACGTTCTTCTTCACCCAGATGCGCCCGATGATCGACAAGGGCCACCTCTACCTCGCCTGCCCGCCGCTGTACCGCCTGACGCAAGGCGCGCGGCGCATCTATGTGCTGGATGATGTGGAGAAAGAGCGGGTGCTGGCCGAGGGGATGGGCGGCAAGGGCAAGATCGACGTGCAGCGCTTCAAGGGCCTGGGCGAGATGGACGCCAAGGACCTGAAGGACACCACGATGAACCCCCTGACGCGCAAGCTGATCCGGGTGTCAATTGACGAGGACGAGCCGGGGGAGACGGGCGATCTGGTGGAACGGCTGATGGGGAAGAAGCCGGAATTGCGGTTTCAGTATATTACGGAGAACGCGAGGTTTGTGGAGGAGTTGGATGTGTGAAGGGTGATCCAAAGGATAGCATTGAGGCGAGGTCGCTGGTGTGGAGGCTGTTCCGGGATGCTGCCGATGAAGACTATTTGGTTGCACGACACTCTATCAGTATCGATTTGCATTTTCAGTTTGCTTGGAGCGCGCAACAAGCAATTGAGAAGTATCTGAAGTGTGCCCTTCTATTGAATGGAATCTCTGTTCAGAACTCTGGGCATGATATTCTAAAGATGTTTGACCAACTTACTAAAATTGCAGATGGCTTATTTCCGACTGTCTTTGTTCCACCCCGTGGATTTCCTTTAAATCATGGCTCTTTCCATCGTCGGGTAGAGCCCTACAGAGATTTCATAATTCGAATAAGTCAAATGGGCGACCCTAACAGCCGCTATCGATACTACAGCATTGTTGTTGACAAGTTTGATCTGCATAAATTGGATGAGACTTGCTTTCAATTGAGAAGACTTTGCATTCCAATGGATATGATTTTTAAAGGGCCAGATGTAAGCTTTCGCGTTGCACTTCAAAGCGATCCAAACATGCAAGTTCATGGCCTAGCTTTTGGATTTCAAAAGAATGATAAAGTCGACGACGAGCGCCTTAACTTGCTTAGGCGGCGTAACTTCTCTTTTTTTCCCAAAGAGGCATACGAGTCTGGCACAATAGAAGATGGTGGCCGTTTATACAATTCTCCAATCTACCTAGCCCTGCAGCGTCCAAAACATGCTTCCGAAGCCTTGCAATGGCTCCTAGATAATGCATACTTCAATAGAATTGATAGAGATGACATCAAGAAATATATCAATGGCGCTTGAAGAGGAACCTTTGCCCCCCTTCAGACTTTGGCGTAGGGCGGGGTTCACCCCGCCGGGCCGGGCTTTACGAGTTTAGGCGGGGTGAACCCCGCCCTACGGCCTTAACCCCCCTTAACCCTCCCGCCCCTACCCTGCCCCACGGGCTTGACCCAGGGGCGGGGCCTCTGCCCCCCTTCAGACTTTGGCGTAGGGCGGGGTTCACCCCGCCGGGCCGGGCTTTCCGAGTGTTGGCGGGGTGAACCCCGCCCTACGGTCTTAACCCCCCGTTAACCCTGCCGCCCCTACCCTGCCCCACGGGCTTGACCCGGACTTAATGTATGCATATAAATGTGGGACTGGGACGAGGCGAAGCGTCAGGCGAACCGCGCAAAGCATGGCGTGGACTTTGCACAGATTGACGGGTTCGATTGGGGAACTTGCACACATGCCTGGGATCACCGGATGGACTATGGTGAGCTTCGCGTCGTGTCGGCAGGTTATATCGGCGGGCGGCTTCATCTGGTGGTCTGGACAGCGCGCGGCGACACCAGGCGCATCATTTCACTGAGGAAGGCAAATGACCGCGAAGAAAAAGCCTATCGCATCGCCAGAGCCGCTCATTGACGAGGACGGCGAGGTCCGCGAACTGACGGCGGAAGATTTCGCGCTGTTCAAACCCACCGCCGACATCCCCGAATTGGTCGACCTGCTCCGCCGCCAGGGCCGCCCCGCCCTGCCCGAGGCGAACCGCAAGACGCGCGTCACGCTGTATCTTGACCCCGATGTGCTGGCGCGCCTCAAGGCCGATGGCAAGGGCTGGCAGACCCGCGCCAATGCCGCCTTGCGCCGGGCGCTGGGGCTGTAGCCGCCGTGATTGCCCCCAGCAAGCTGTACGGTGCGCTTCAGCGCACCTCTTTCTCCCATGTCGACACGCCACCGATACCTGTGAACCGCCGGTGGAAGCTGCGCTGGAGCGCACCCTACCGGGTTCTGGAGAAGGCATGCGACTCTTGCTGGCGGCGGGTCGGTTTGTCGACAAACTGGATGCGGGGAATGAAGTCAACGGTCTTTCAACCCCTTAACCCCCATCAACACTCCTGCCGTTACCCTGCCATACGGGTTTGATCCCGGATTCCAAGCCAAATCCGGGTAATCAAAGCAGAACCGGCGATATCGCCATGCCGGGTGTCAAGGCCCATGGTTCGAATTGACGGTGACATGCCTCACGCCAAACCCGCGCGTGTGGCGGGCGGCGGGGCCGGCCCTTGCCTGGCAGCCCGCTGAGAACGTGCCAACCGCATCGACTGCCGGCCCCGTGCGGTCCGGCCGGGGCCATCGCCCCGGCCACGCGCTGCGCTTGTCACCCGCCCGCCGGGTCGGGCGCTGGCCTGCGTTGCGCTTGCGGGACCGGTCCTGCGCAGCGGTGGTCTGCAACCGTGCGCGGGAACGCGGTGCGTTTCCTTGTTCACCCGCACCGGTAACCGCCTGTCCGGCGGATCAGCATGAACCCCGCCTGCCAGGCGGCGGGGATGCGTTCTCAGCCCTGTTATGCGGCGTCCCGGCGTTGACGCCGGCGATCCGCCAGCAGCAGCGCGATCGACCCGGCGGCGGCGATCAGCGCGCCTGCCAAAGCCGTGATCCCGTATCCGCCGGCTGTCATTCCTGCGGCAAAGACAGCGGCACAGATGGAATCGGCCGCAACCTTCTGCACGGCCAGAAGCGAGGATCCCGCGCCGGGGCGATCCGCCATCAGGTCCTGAAGATAGGCGATGGGCAGGGTCAGCGTGGCGGCACCCGACAGGCCGGCCAGCACCGGCAAAAGCCAGACCAGCGGGGATGCCGCCAGAACCGGCATCAGCGCAAGAAAGCAGGCATAAAGCACGCCGCCCACAGCGATCAGCAGGCTGCGCGAGGCAAAGCGCAGCAGGCGCGGCAGCAGCAGCATGAACGGCACCTCGAACCCGGCGACCAGCGCCACGAACAGGGCCACGTCGCCCGGGGTCCGGCCGGGCGTGGCCGCAAAAACCAGCGAGATCAGCACCATATACAGGGCAGCCGCCGCCGTGATTGCCCCCAGCAGGCCCAGCCGCAGCATGACGCGGCCCCTGGCAATTTCACGCAGCGACTCGGTCAGGCTCAGGCCCGACGGCGGATCGGCCCAGGCGGTTGTGCCATCCACGGGCCAGTAGCGCCATGTCAGCAGCATCAGCAGCGCGCCGCAGGCGGCGGCAAGACCGTAGATCGCCATCACATCCGTTCCCGCCGCAAAGGCCAGGGACCATAGCGGCAGAACCACAAGAAAGGTCAGCGACAGCAGGGCGCGCAGACCCGACAGGATGCCATCGCGCTGATCGGGCCGGTCGGCGCAGGCCAGCCGTGCCAGCGCAAACCCCTGACCGAACAGCGTGCCCGAGACCGGAATCAGAATTCCGTGGCACAGCACAAGGCTGAGCGGCGAGGGCGCCGCCAGCATCAGAACCGGCCCGATCACCGCCGCCGCCGCCGTGGCCAGGGCCACCTGCCTGCGGTTCGCCCTTTGATCGGTGACGATCCCTGCCGAAACCGAGGCCCCCACCGCCAGCACCGAGGCCAGCAGCAGCACCAGGGCGAACCGGGCGTCAGACAGGCCGATGCGGTTGATCGCGACATAGGACTGATAAGGGAAAAGCGATGCGTTGACCGCACCGAAAAGCACCATCAGCCCGGCAATCAGCCGCAGCGTCGGATGATGCCAGATCAGGGCAAGCGAGGCTGTCACGGCAGGATCTTGCCGGGGTTCAGCAGATTGCCGGGGTCGAGCACCGCCTTGAGGCTGCGCATCACGTCAAGTGCCACGGGGTCCTTGCGCCGCGCCATGGACGCCCGCTTTGACAGGCCCACGCCATGTTCCGCCGAAAAGCTGCCGCCAAGGTCCTGGACCACGTCTTCGACCGCGGTCAGGATCGCATCGGCCAGCGCCGGGTCGTCGCCTGTCGGAAAGACGGTGAAATGCAGGTTGCCGTCGCCCAGATGCGCCACCGTCAGGGTTTGCGCCCCCGGGTCGATGTCGCGCAGGCGTGCCAATGCCTGCTGCATGAAATCCTCCACCGCCGTCAGCGGCACGGCGACATCGGTATCGATCGAGGGAAGCCAGCCCTGCGTCAGCTCTGCCGCCGCCTCGCGCCGTGCCCACATGCCTTGGCGCTGCGCCCCGGTGGTGGCAAGGACGGCGTCAAGGACGATACCCTGCTGCATCATCGCATCCAGCGTGTCTTCCATCAGCGTGACCAGCGGCAGGCTGCCGTCCGGCCCCGGTGCGGTATCGCGCAGCGATGTTGATCCCAGTTCGGCAAGAATCGTCACGTCATGCACCGTGCCGAAGGGCTGCCCCAGGTCCGGCCGCACCGCCGACAGGCGGTTCATGTAGGTGCGCGGCATGAATTCAAAGGCTTCAACCAGCCCGCCGCTTGCTTCCTGCAGGCGGTTCAGCAGGACCAGCGCATCGGGCAGGCTGCGCACCGCCAGCGTGGCGGTGGCATGGGCACGGGCCTTTGGCACCAGCTTCATCACGGCGGCGGTGATGATGCCCAGCGTCCCTTCCGCCCCGATGAACAGCGATTTCAGATCGTAGCCGGAGTTGTCCTTGTGCAGTTCGCTCATCAGGTTCAGCACGCGGCCATCGGCCAGAACCACCTCCAGCCCCAGGCACAGCCCGCGGGTGGAGCCAAACCGCAGCACGTTCGATCCCCCGGCATTGGTTGAAAGAACCCCGCCGATCGTCGCCGATCCGCGCGCCCCGAACCACAGCGGAAAATTCAGCCCCGCCGCATCGGCGGCATCGTGCAGCCGCGACAGCACGACACCGGCTTCGACGACCGCCAGGCGCGCGTCGCGGCGCAGCTCGCGGATGCGGTTCAGCCGCTCCAGGCTCAGCATCAGCCCGCCTTCGGTCATCGACCCGCCAACGAGGCCGGTCCCGCCCCCCAGGGGAACCACCGGGATACCGTGCCGGGCCGCCAGGCGCAGCGTTTGCACGACCTCGGCGGTCGATCCCGGCCGCACGACCGCCAGGGGGGCGGCGGTGTACTTGCCTGTCCAGTCGCTGGCATAGCGCGCCGTATCGGCCCCGGTCAGCACATGCCCGGCCCCAAGGCACGCCGTCAGTTCCGCAATCAGACCCATGCCGTCCCCCTTCCGCATCGCTTGCGTTGATTTCAAATCCGCCGCGCCAATACCAGAGGGATTCCGTCACTGCCGCGCCGACGCATCCGGCAAGACTTGCGCATCGTCGCAGGTTTGCGTCTTGTGGCCTGATCCGGCCCCCGGCGAAGGGGCAGGTGTGCCAGGGAAAGAGCCGACCGATGACGACCGATCCATTGCTGCAGCCCTACCGGCTGAAACACCTGACGCTGCGCAACAGGGTGATGTCCACCTCGCACGAGCCGGCCTATTCCGAAGACGGCATGCCAAAGGCCCGCTACCGGCTGTACCACCAGGAAAAGGCACGCGGCGGCGTCGCCCTGACGATGACGGCAGGTTCGGCCGTGGTCAGCCGCGACAGCCCCCAGGCCTTCGGCAACCTGCATGCCTGGGATGACGCCATCGTGCCCTGGCTGGCGGAATTGACCGATGCCTGCCACGAAGAAGGTGCTGCGGTGATGATCCAGCTGACGCATCTGGGCCGCCGCACCGGGTGGAACAAGGGCGACTGGCTGCCGGTGCTGGCCCCGTCGCCGGTGCGCGAACCGGCACATCGCGCCTTTCCGAAAGAGGCCGAGGATTGGGACCTGGACCGGATCGTCGCCGATTACGCCGCAGCGGCCCAGCGCATGCAGGCCGCCGGTCTGGACGGGATCGAATTCGAGGCTTACGGCCACCTGATGGATGGCTTCTGGTCGCCCGCCACCAACCGCCGCACCGATGAATACGGCGGGTCGCTGGACAACCGACTGCGCTTTACCCACCGCGTGCTGGATGCGGTCCGCGCCCTTGTCGGCCCCGATTTCATTGTCGGCCTGCGGCTGGTGGCCGATGAAGACTGGGACAGGGGGCTGTCGAAAGCCGACGGGATGGAGATTGCCCGCCGCCTGTCGGCCAGCGGCAAGATCGATTTCCTGAACCTGATCCGGGGCCATATCGACACCGATGTCGCCCTGACCGGGGTCATTCCGATCCAGGGGATGCGGTCAGCCCCGCATCTGGATTTCGCGGCCGAGGTGCGGGCGGCGACGAAGTTTCCGGTCTTCCACGCCGCGCGCATCCCCGATGTGGCGACGGCTCGCCACGCCATTGCGGCAGGCAAGCTGGACATGGTGGGCATGACCCGCGCCCATCTAGCGGACCCCCATATCGTGGCCAAGGTGCAGGCCGGCACCGAAGACCGCATCCGCCCCTGTGTCGGGGCGACCTATTGCCTGGACCGGATCTACGAAGGCGGCGAGGCGCTGTGCATCCACAACGCCGCCACGGGCCGCGAGGCGCGGATGCCGCATGTGATTGCCCGGTCTGCGCACCGGCTGCGGGCCGTGATCGTCGGCGCGGGGCCCGCCGGGCTGGAAGCGGCCAGGGTCGCGGCAGAGCGCGGGCACCGGGTGACGCTGATCGAGGCGTCGGACCGCGCAGGCGGGCAGATCAACCTGCTGGTCAAGAACCCGCGGCGGCGCGAGATGATCGGCATCGTCGACTGGCGGCTGGCGGAACTGGCGCGGCTCGGCGTTGATCTGCGGTACAATCTTCTTGCCGAACCTGCCGATGTGCTTGCGCTTGATCCCGACATGGTGGTGATCGCCACCGGCGGGCTGCCGCAGTCGCCACAGATGGCAGGCACGGATCTGACCGTGTCCAGCTGGGACATCCTGTCGGGGGCGGTGAAGGCCGCAGACCGCGTTCTGGTCTATGACGACAACGGGGCGCATCCGGGCATGAGCGCCGCCGAGGTTCTGGCCCGCGGCGGTGCAAAGGTGGAACTCATCAGCCCCGAGCGGTTCTTTGCGCCCGAAGTGGGGGGGATGAACCACGTCCCCTATATGCGCGCCTTTCAGGAAAACGGGGTGCGCGTGACCGTGGCCACCCGCGTAACATCGGTGCGCCGGGACGGGAATGCGCTGATTGCGGTGCTGGGATCAGATTTCGCGCCCGGCTATGCCGAGGAACGGCACGTCGATCAGGTGGTGGTGGAACATGGCACCGCACCGCTGGACGCACTGTATCTGGCCCTGAAACCGCACAGCCGCAATCTGGGGGCCGTTGATCATGGCGCACTGACCGGCAAGGGCGAAATCTTTCCCGACGCCAACCCGGGCGGACGCTTCCGCATTTACCGGATCGGCGATGCGGTGGCGTCGCGCAACATCCATGCCGGCATCTACGATGCCTTGCGCTACGGCATTCGCTGGTAGGTTTGCTGCCGGCGCAGACCCCCCTGTCTTTGCCGCCGCGCCCCATGCCCAGGGCCCTGCGGAACCTGCGAAAAGCGCCCCGGAGGGCGCTTTTCTACCCCGGCTGCCCAGGGTCAGGCGCGCGATTTCAGCAGGTCGCGGATATCGGTCAGAAGGTCTTCCTGCGTCGGGCCCTTGGCCGCTTCAACAACGGTCTCTTGCTTGATCATCGTCGTCTTGGCCCGATTTACGGCCTTGACCAGAAGGAAGACCACCCAGGCGATGATCAGAAAGTTCAGCAGCGCCATGATGAAGGCCCCATAGGCAAAGACCGCCGCACCGCTGTCGCGCGCAGCCTGCAGGCTTGCCCCGTCGGGCGGGTTGCCGCTGAGCACCAGATACATGTTGTTGAAGTCGATGCCGCCGATGATGACGCCGATGACCGGGTTGATCAGATCGGCCACCATCGAATTGACAATCGCCGTGAACGCCGCCCCGATGATGATCCCCACCGCCAGATCAAGGACATTGCCCCGTGCAATGAACGTCTTGAATTCGTTTAACATACCCACCTGTTCCCCCCGTTGTTTTGTGGCCGTTCCGGCCAGTTCGCCCTGCGCTTCTGCACAAGGCCGTTCAGACTATCACACAGAACAAAGGGGTTTGTCAGCGGGATTCCTGAATGACAGGGGTGGCAAGAAGACGGGGGCAGGCCAGCCCCCCCTGCGGCGGACGGGTGTGAAGACGCGGAAGGCGGGATGACCCGCCCCGGCACTACGCCCTCGGGGCCGCCGCCCGCCGGAGACGGTCATTGATGGCGCGGCCCAGTCCCGTTTCGGGGATCGGGGCCACGGCGATCGCGCCGCCGGGGCCTGCCAAACGGTCCGCCTCGCGCAGGGTATGAAACAGGCGGGCCGCCGCCTCGACAAGGTCGCCCGCCCTGGACAGGGACAGCGCAGCCCCGGCAGACTGCGGGCCGAAACCGATCCACACCTCATTTGGCCGCGCCGCGACGGCCTCAAGGCGCACGGGCGCGCCCGGCGCGTAATGCGCGGCAAGCTGCCCCGGTGCGGTGATCTTGCCCGCTTCGGGCGGCAGCAGCGGCAGGCCCAGGGCCGTCTCCAGCGCTTCCACCGGGACGCCGCCGGGGCGCAGCAGCATGGCCGCGCCATCCAGCCCGACGATGGTCGATTCCACGCCCACCGCGCAGGCGCCACCATCGATCACGGCGTCGATCCGCCCGCCCAGACCTTCGATCACATGGGCGGCCCGCGTGGGGCTGACCCGGCCCGAAGGGTTGGCCGAAGGTGCCGCCAGCGCCCCGCCGAAGACCTGAAGCAGCGCGCGCGCCACGGGATGGGCCGGGACCCGCAGCGCCACGGTCGGCAGACCCGCCGTCACAAGACCGGACAGGCCGGACCCGGCGCGCAGCGGCAGGACCAGCGTCAGCGGCCCCGGCCAGAACGCGGCCGCCAGCGCATCGGCGCGCGCATCGAAGACCGCCAGCCCGCGCGCCGCCGCCGCATCGGGCAGATGCACGATCAGCGGGTTGAAGCGCGGGCGCCCCTTGGCCCCGAAAATGCGCGCCACGGCCCGGTCAGACCGCGCGTCACCGCCAAGGCCGTAAACCGTCTCGGTCGGAAAGGCGACAAGCCCGCCCTTGCGCAGAAGGTCTGCCGCCTGCGCGATCCCGTCAGGCGTGGGGGCAAGACATGCGGTGTCTGTCATGATGTGACGCAGCGTTGACCTTGAAAGGAACGGCGCCGGGGTACACCATTGCCGCGCCCTGACCCTTAACCCCGCCCCCGCCCCTTGCCAAGGTGCCCGGAGTTCCAGATGCCCTACCGCGCGCCCGTTGCCGACTTCCGCTTTCTGCTGTCCCATGTCGTGGGGTTTTCCCGCGTCGCCGCAACCGCCCGCTTCGCCGAGGCCAACGACGACACGGTCGGGGCGATCCTGTCGGGGGCGGCGCGGCTGTGCGAAGAGGTGCTGGCCCCGCTGCAGCGGGTGGGTGACACACACCCCGCCCGGCTGGAGAACGGTCTTGTGCGGACCCCGCCGGGCTTTTCCGGGGGCTACCGCGCGATGGCCGAAGGCGGCTGGTTTTCGGTTGCGGCCGATCCTGCCTTTGGCGGCATGGGGCTGCCGGTGACCCTGACCACGGCCGTGAACGACATGATGTCGGGGGCCTGCATCGCCCTGCATCTGTGCAACCTGCTGACCCAGGGCCAGATCGAGGCGCTGGAGCATCACGCCGATTACAGGGTCAAGGCGCTGTACCTGCCGCGCCTTGTTTCGGGCGAATGGCTGGGAACGATGAACCTGACCGAACCCCAGGCCGGCAGCGATGTGGGCGCACTGCGGACCCGGGCCGAAGCGCGGGGCGACGGGACCTATGCCATCACCGGTCAGAAAATCTACATCACCTGGGCCGACAATGATTTCACGGCAAACACCTGCCATCTGGTGCTGGCCCGCCTGCCCGGTGCCCCGGCGGGCACCCGTGGCATCAGCCTGTTTCTGGTCCCGAAATTCCTGCCGGACGCGGCGGGCAACCCGGGGCCGCGCAACCGGCTGCAGGTCGTCAGCCTGGAACACAAGCTGGGCCTGCACGGCTCGCCCACCGCCGTGATGCAGTATGACGGGGCAAGGGGCTGGATGGTGGGCGCGCCGAACGGGGGCATGGCCGCGATGTTCACGATGATGAACAACGCCCGCCTGGCCGTGGGCGCGCAGGGCGTCGGCGTCGCCGATGCCGCGACCCAGGCGGCAGTCCGTCATGCGATGGGCCGGGTGCAGGGCGGCGCGGGCGCGATCATCAACCACGCCGATGTGCGCCGGATGCTGGCCACCATGAAGGCCGAGGTGTTTTCGGCCCGCGCCATCGCGCTGTCCTGTGCCGTTGCCATCGACATGGCCCGCGCCACGGGTGCGCCCGACTGGCAGGCGCGGGCGGCCCTGCTGACGCCGATTGCCAAGGCCTTCGGCACCGACACGGGCGTCGACGTGGCATCGATGGGCATCCAGGTGCATGGCGGCATGGGCTTCATCGAGGACACCGGTGCGGCACAATACCTGCGCGATGTGCGGGTGACGACGATCTACGAAGGCACCAACGGGATCCAGGCCATGGACCTGGTGGGCCGCAAGATGATGGACGGGGGCGAAGCCGCCTTTCGTCTGTTGGACGAGGTGCAGACGGGTGCCGAAGCCGCCCGCCAGACCCTGCCCGATCTGGCCGGTGACATGTGGACGGCGGCGGAAAGCCTGCGCAAGGCGACGGAATGGATGGTGGCGCAAAGCCTGGAAGACAGGTTTGCCGGATCGGTTCCCTATCTGCGCGCCTTCGCGCGGGTTCTGGGCGGGCATCTGCATTTGCGGGCCGCGCTGGCCGACGGAGCCCGTCAGCCGCTGGCGCGGGTGGCGATCCGCCGCCTGATGCCGGAACATATCGGCCTTCTGGCACAGGCGCGCGAAGGGGCGGGCGGGCTGTTCGATGTCTTGCCCGGCGATCTGGCAGCGTGATGCCTGCCGCAGGGGACATTGGTCATCCGGTCCCGTCACCCCCGGCAGAGGGTAAGGTGATTGAGGTTGCCCCCGGCGTCCTGTGGATGCGCCTGCCGCTGCCGATGGTGCCGGATCATGTGAAGGTCTATGCGCTGGATGATGGCGATGGCTGGACCATCATCGACACCGGCATGGACAGCCGCCGCAGCCGTGCCATCTGGCAGGGGCTGCTGGACGGCCCGCTTGCCGCCAAACCGGTGACGCGCGTGATCGTCACCCACCACCACCCCGACCATCTCGGCCTTGCCGGATGGTTCCAGTCAAACGGGACCAGTCTGCTGATGACCTGCACCGCCTGGCTGCTGGCGCGGATGCCGGTGCTGGATGAACAGGCCCTGCCCACGGCGGAACAGATCGCCTTCTGACGCGCCGCCGGAATGGATGCGGATCAGCTTGCGGCCCGGTCGCAGGACAGCCCGTTCAACTTTGCCGATTGCGTGGCACCCCTGCCGCTGGGCTATACGCGCATCGCCGCAGGTGATGTGCTGACCATCGCCGGGCGGCGCTGGCAGGTGCATGTGGGCCATGGCCACGCCCCCGAACATGCGGTGCTGTTCAGCCTGGATGATGATCTGGTGCTGGGCGGCGATCAGTTGCTGCCCTCTGTCTCGCCCAGTAACGGGGTCTGTGCCACGGAACCTGACTCTGACCCGCTGGGCGAATGGATCGCCTCCTGCCACGCTTTTCAGGGGGTGGCGTGCGACAGCCACCTGATCCTGCCCGGCCACAAACTGCCCTACACCGGCCCGCCCGCGCGGCTGGCGCCGATGATCGACAGTCATCTCAGCACCCTCGCCCGCCTGCGCGAGCACCTGACCGAAGGGCAAACTGCCGTCCGCTGCTTTCCCGCGCTGTTCCGGCGGCAGATCGGGCCTGCCGAATATGGGCTGGCCCTGGTCAAGGCGGTAGCACAGCTGCACTGCCTGCGGGCACGGGGCGGGGTGACCCGGATGGACCGGGATGGGGTGTGGTACTGGCTGGCGCGGAGGTGGAGGGGGGGCGACCCCAGCGAATACCGACCACTTCAAGACCAGCCCGAAACGCCAGGACTCGCCCTGCCCTTCCGATAGCCGCGATGACCCATCGCCTGCGTTGACCCGGGGTATCCTGCCCATCCAAACCCGCCGCAGTCACGGACTGACTTTTGAAGCGGTTTGCCCGGACGCGGCCTTTCGGCTCCCGACCCCGATATTGAAAGCCATACCTCTGCCTGCCATTCGCGCGACACGGACAAAGACAAGGCATCCGCCCGACCCCGGACCCCGCCATCAAAAGATATCGCTCCCGAGGCGGCTTATGACATATGGCTAAGGACCGCCATCCTAAGCAGCCTGGCCGACCTTGCCGAAGGCAGGTGACTGCTGCCGGATCAGATTTGAAAGCAAGCCAGCCTGGAATACAGGTCGTCCTGTGGGATTGTCACGCGGTTGCATGGATGCGGTTCACCTTTACCACGGCTCTCACAACACCTGCGCCGCCGGAAAGGCGGTAGGTAAGAGGCATGCAATCCAAAAGTGCTTTACGTCCTGAAACAGATTGGGGAGGTTGAATCCGCTGCAAAGGCGAGCCTGGATGCAGGAAACGCAATTCGCCGCAGATTGAGAGTTCGGGACGACGAGTTGAGACCAAAGAAGCCAATCTGATTTGAGGCCATGATCAGCCGCGCCGATCTTGCGGAAATGGCAATAGATTCAAGTCAAGTACCGAAAATGAAATCCATTTCAATAGGTAAATGCCCTGTTTTCAGCCCGTCCGGAGCGGCAGCTGAGGGAACAGATGCAGGATAACCTCATGTTCCGCCGGTTCGCCGGTCTCGGGATCGATGACCCGGTCCGGGGTGAAAGGTGCCCGGAGATTTGTTCGGTGAACAGATTTCAGCCCTGAACGCGGCAAGCGCCGGGCCCGAAGGCCGACCGTCTTCACCAGCAACCGTGACCGGCCGCTGACGTCGGGGATGTCGCGCAAGGTGAGGGCGGCGATCCTCGCGCATCGCAGGGTGGCACTGCTGTTGTCGGGCGGGCACGTCCCGGTCGGTGGCACGCAGGTCAAGGATGGGACGGAATGCGCCACTGGTTCAAGCACCCTGGCAAGCGCCGCGATAAAGGGCTTCCCGCCGAAAGCCGGATGCCCCCGAGCGGGCACCCGGGTCACCCTGACGATGGCGGCCTGCACCCTTGCCAGACTGCCGCGGTTGAAGGCCCCAAAAGACCGCGCCGACGAAATCCGCGCGTCACCCGCAAGGGCCAGGAGCCGCGGCACCAAGCGACAGCTCCGGGCACCTCAAGGAACGCCGTCCCTGACCGGCGACCCATTCAGCGGCCTGTCAACCGCTGAGACCCGCCCAGCCCTCGATCAGCCGGGATTGCAGGCTACGGGCGCGTTTGGCCCAGGCGGCACCTCCGGCGGGCTGTTCGCGCTCTGACAGGGGAACCGCATCGCGGCGTGCGGTGTCAGCCGCATAGATCGTGAAGACCAGGCTGCGCCCGTCCGGCGCAGCGATGTAGCCGCTGAGCCCCGAGACAAAGTTGAGCGTGCCGGTCTTTGCCACAACCTTGACCGGGCCGCCTGTCTGCCCACGACCCGTGGCATCGCGCAGCGCAAAGGGCTTCAGCAGCGCAGGCAGCGGCCCGTCCTTTGCGCGGACCAGCGCCGCCACCATATCCGCAGGGGCGACCCGGCTGTCTGACCCAAGGCCGGAATGGTCGACAAACTGCCCCGCCCGGCCAAAGCGCTGTGCGGCCCAGCCGCTCATCTGACCGGCCGAGGCGGCAAGCGTCTTGACGCCCCCGCCCGTCGCGGTCAGCCCCACGACTTCGGCGGTCAGATTGGTGGAAAACTTCAGCATGTCCCGCAGAACGGCGGGCAGCGGCTTGCTGGCCGCCTGGACCAGGACGGCACCCTCGGGACGGCTGCGCACCAGGGCGGGCGGGGGCAGATCAATGCCATACGCCCGTGCCAGGGTATGGAACACATCGCCCGCATAGGCCCCGGGCTGGCGCACCGGAAGCCAGCGGCTGCCCCCCTTGCCCAGCGCGGCACTGGCCACCGTCCAAGTGTCGATGCCGCCCGTTTCGGCAAAGGTGTAAACCGGCAGGTCGCGGGGAACGACCGTCATGCGGGCCATGCGGACGGGGGGCACATAAAGGTCGGATCGCGCATCCATCGCCACATCCCAGCCCTGCCCGGCGCGGCGCCATTCAAAATGCACACGGTTGAAATTCAGGTTCAGGCCAGAGATAGACGGGTTGTAGCCGACATGATCGGGCTGGTCACCGTCGATCTGCGGCAGGCTGGGCAAGGCACCCTCATTCACCAGAAAGCGGCCGGACACGCTGCGGACACCCGCCGCCCGCAGATCGGCCGCCATGGCGGCCAGGACATCGGTCGACAGCGTCGGGTCGCCGGACCCCGCCAGCACCAGATCCCCCGTGATCTGTCCACCGCTGACCGGGCCGGTTGCCATCAGCCGCGTGCCGAACCGGAAGCTGGGGCCAAGCCTTTCCCATGCGTAAAGGGTGGTGATTACCTTGGCGGTCGAGGCCGGGGGCAAGGGCACGTCGGGATCCAGGGCATCAACCACGTCGCCCGTCACGGCATCGACCGCCAGATAGCCGACCTGCCCGCCCAGCCCGGCCGCAGCAACGGCCGCCTGCCCGGACGCCGCCCTGCGGACCAGCGGCGCGCCGGGCGCACCCGGTCGGGCGGGCGGGCGCGGTGCTGTCAGCGGGGCTTCGGCCAGAACCGGTGCGGCAGCGCCCGCCATCAGGCCTGCAATGACCCAGCGCCGCGTGACCATTCAGCCCCCCCTTACCGACCGCACGCCAAGGCTACAGCCCGCCTGCGCCGCCGACAAGCGGGCAGCGCGCCTAGTGTCGGCAGCGCAAGATAGGTCCGGGTCAGGGAGCGCAGGATTTAGCCGGTTTGGTGCTTTGCCAGGGCGGCCCCGGCGGCATCCCGGCGGCGACCGGACCCCCCGGAATGCGGAGCTCGGGACCCTGGCGCGCTGCAGCGGCGTGGCGCGACGGGCGCGGTCCGCGCCGGGCAGAACGCCGACCGCCGCCTGACAGGGTGCTGAAAATGTGCCAACCGCTCGGGCTGCCTGACCGGAAAGCGGGAACCTCTTGCGTCTACGCGCGCCTTGCGCGTCCTGGCAAAGGCCATCGCCCCTGCCACAGCGCCACGCTGATCCTTGTCCCGCCGGGGGTCAAAGCCCCCGTCCAGTATCCGTGTTCGTCAAGGGTTTCGTATTGGCCTTGTGTCTTGCCAGTCCCGTCCTTCGCGCAGGAGTGTGTTGTCGGGGAGGAGGCGTTTGCGCATCGCCGCGACAAGGGCGAGCCCCCGGGGGGTTTTCCGGCGGCGCTGAGGCGGGTGAAGAGCGCAGCCAGGTCACGGGTCCTGCGGATGGCGGTCAGGACCGGCATGGTGAGCGCGCGTCGCAGAGGGCGCCTGCCGCCCTGAATGCTGGCTTTTCCCCGCCAGGTGCCGCTTTCGCGGGTGACGGGTGCAAGCCCTGCCAGGGCGGCGGCCCGGCGGGCCGCGGGCCGGCCAAGCTCCGGGGCTTCGGCGAGGAGTGTCGCTGCGGCAAGACGCAGCGATGCCGGGCAGGCTTTGCAGGAGGCGGGCCTTTTCGGCCAGGCGCGGGATCGGCGGCGATCAGGGCGGCGATGGCCGCCTCGATCCGGGTGATATCGGCCTCGATGGCGGCGCGACGGCGGCGTGGCAGCGGCGCTG
>JADCEF010000049.1 GCA_020250445.1 Rhodobacter sp. | reverse complement strand
CTGCCGGGCCAGCGCCTCATGGCGCGGGACATCGACCGTCAGGTGTCAGAGCTCCAGGTCCGTGTCGCCGTCCTCAACGGCTTCACCGCGCCCGGCATCCCTGTCACTGAAGCCGAAGGATGAGTCCGTCCGGGAAAGGGGAAGTCCGCTCAGAAGTGGATTTGTGCAACAGAGCCCCCGTTACGCCCGAAGGCATCGACGCCCTGCTGGAAATCTGGCCGGTCATCGAAGCGTTTCAGACCCAATTTGTCGCCAAGGGCCTGATCCTGGACGCGGAAAAAAACGTCCCCGCGCCCTTGCCGAATGGTCCTTCGGCGGGGGCGACCGCTACAGCGGTGCCTGCGCAGGGCGCTGCCCCGATTGCCCCGCAAGACTGAACCGGCAACAGACGGAAGATGGCCGGCAAGTCTGGGATCTGGTCGGCCGCCCGGGTTGCCAGCTGTGGGTCATTCCCGGCGCGATGCTCGGCCGGGACATGGGCGCAGCCCTCGTCATGGCCCATGCCCTCGGGATCGACACCCTCATCGCCGCCGAACTGCTGCGCTGGATTGAGGCGGTGATGGTGCGCAAGTTGAACGAACAGATCGCCTCAGACGATGAGGGCGGGTTCAGGTCGTGACCTTCTGGACAAGTGTCACGCCGGGCAGCCCTTCGAAATGGGCGTCGCAGGTCAGCAGCGTCGCATTGCGTGCCCGGGCGGTGGCAAAGATGATCGCGTCTGCCGTGGCCAGCTTGTGTGTTCGGCAAGCCTCGGCGGCGGCAAGGGCGATTTCCGTATCGAGAGGCACGACCTGACAGACCTGCGTGAAGGCGATCACTTGGTCGGCCTTGTCCTCGCCGACCTCGCGGGTAAGCCATTTCGCCAGTTCCAGCTGCACCACGGTCGGAACCAGCCAATCCGCCTGTTCTGGCAGATGCGCGGCCAATGTCTCGCCGGTCGGGGAACCGATCAGCCATTCGATCCACGCCGAGCTGTCGACGAGGATCATCAGAAACGTTCGGCGCGGTCACGGTAATCCATCGCGGACGCACCGTGGGCAAACCCCTTCAGTGCCTCCCGCTTCGGGACCGGGACCAGAAGAACGCCAGTGCCCTTCGGTATGAAGGCAAAGGTCAGCCCTGCCTCCCAATGCTGGGCCGCCCGGATCGCCTTGGGGATCGAGATCTGGAATTTCGAGGACAGGGTCGCGGTCTCGGACATGATCATACGCCTCTTTAATCGATACCGATAACGTAAGACGAACATCCCCGGATATCAAGGATGCTGACCCATGTCCGAGAAATGTGTATCTCTCCGCCTGGTCGCGGAAGGCGGCCTTCAGGTTCAGGCCGAGCTGGAAGGCATCGGCGAGGCGGGCACGCGCGGGTTTGGCCACCTGTTTTCCAAGATGGACCTCGCCAACGCCCGCCTTGGCAGCTTTGCCCGGAAAGCCGGGATTGCGCTTGGGGCAGTCACGGCGGCCGCAGCCGCTGCGGGCGTGGCGATGCTCCGGTCGGGGTCCGACCTGATCGGCGCACAGGCCGACATGGGCATCGCTGAAGACGACGGTTGAAAGTCTGCGGGTGCTGACATTGGCTGGCGAGTTGGCGGGTGTCTCGATGGGCGAGATGGAACAGGCCGCCAAGAAGCTGACCACGCGGCTGTCGGAAGCGGCGGTTGGTTCGGGTTCGGCGGTGGGGGCACTGCAGCGGCTGAACCTGACGGCGGCAGAGTTGCAGGCGTTGCCGCCCGACCAGCGCATCGCCGCCATTCAGGACGCCTTGGCCCGCTATGTGCCCGAGGCCGAACGCGCAGCCGTGGCGTCTGATCTGCCATTCGCCCGGTCTGGCGGCCAGCTGTTGTTCCACCTGATCAGCCGCCTCTAGGAGCGAACCTCGATCATCGTCACCACCAACCTCGCCTTCGGCGATTGGCCGACCGTCTCTGGCAACGCAAAGATGACCACGGCGCTCCTGGATCGCCTCACCCATCACTGGGAGATCATCGAAACCGGCAACGAACCCTGGCGCTTCAAAAAACCGCGCCTGATCCCGATCAGGGCCTGACCCGCCTCCACTCTGTGATCAGTTCCGTCGGATCAGGCCCCGATCTCGACACCAAAAGGGGGTCAATTTTGGACGCCAGAACGGGGTCAGAATTGAGAGCCGAGTGACCGAAAACCCCGAGCTGGTTGACCGCGACGACGAGATCCCGTTCCGAGGAACGTCCTCTCCTCATCGGGCCCGGCGGGGATATCCGCTGCGCTGGCTCGTGATGGTGCGCTTCACACATCCGGCACAGCAGATCGTCCTTCAGGACTACATCGATGCCGTTGCGGATGCGGAGGCAAGGGTGGAGCGTCTGACGGGACAGATCGCGGATCTTCTGCCGACCTGGAGCCTCGCGCCGGTCGTGGACGCAGTTCAGGCGATACGCTGTGTCGGGGTCATTGTCGCTGTGACGGTGGCGGCCGGGGTCGGGGACTTCCGGCGTTTCGACAATCCACGGCAACCGATGGCCTGGCTGGGCCTGACGCCGCCGGAGCATTCCGGCGGCGCAAGCGTGCGGCGGGGCGGGATCATCAGGGCGGAAAGCGGGCTTGCCCGGCGCGCGCTGACCGGCGGCGCCCGGAGCTATCGGATGCAGGCCCGCGTCAGCCCGAAGCTCCTTACCAGACTGGAGGTGCTGCCGCTGGCGGTTCGTGACATCGCCTGGAAAGGCCAATTGCGGATGTGCCAGCGTTCCCGCCATCTGGTCGCGGCCGGAAAGGCCAAGGTGATGGTCATAACGGCGATGGCGCGCGAGATGGTCGGCTTCATCCGGGCGATCGCCCGCGCCTCCAGGCCTGCGACGGCCTGAGAGGACCGCGAACAACGGCACCTGACCCATCCCGATGCACAGGGTTGGGGGCGGAACACGGCGGGGAACCGCCGCCGCCTGTTATGGGCCGACATTCGCGATGCCCGATCCCTAGACCGGGGCAGCCCCAGGACGAAACCACGGTCATGCGGTATCCAACCCGCGCATGAGAGCTTGCTCAACCGTCGTCTCAGTTCCGTCTCCCGCCCTGCGCATCTCCATCTCGATGCACCCGGCCTCGCCGGATTACTTTTTATAAAACAAAGTCTTGACAGCGATCATGCGAACAGGTTGCTGAAAAGTGCCGGCCGCATAGGCTGCTGACCGAAAAGCGGGAACCTCTTGCGCCCGGCACATCCTGGCAGGGGCCATCGCCCCTGCCGCAGCGCCACGCTGCCCCTTCTCCAGCCGGGGGCCCAAAGCCCCCGGCCATCGCCCGCCCCGCCCTCGGCGGGCGCTGGCCTGCGTTCCTCTCGGACCTGCCGGTCCGGTTGGCACCGTCCCGCCCGGAGTGGCGTTCCTACGCACTTCGGGATGCCGGGTCTCTCCGGCAGGAGCCATCGCCCCTGCCACAACACCACGCTGCCCCTTATTCAGCCGGGGGCCAAAGCCCCCCGGCCAGCGCCCGCCCCGCCCCCGGCGGGTGCCTCGCCCCCGCCGGGTCGGGCGCTGGCCTGCGTTGTTCCCGGACCTGCCGGTCCACCGGGCACCGTCCCGCGCGGGCGGGCGAAACGCGGGTCGCGTTTCGGGGTTCGCCCGGAGTGGAAAAGCATTTCCCACGGATCAGGATGATTTCCCCGCCCGGCAGGCGGCGGGGTTGCTTTGACAGCACCCCGTCGAGGCAGGGGCATCTGCCCTTGTCTGCCCTTTGGGCAGCAGGTTGCCCCGCAGTAGGGTTTGACCCGGCCGGTCCCTTGGTTTGATCAAACGCCGATCGCCCCTCTTTTCACGCGATGCGTCCTGTGCAACAAAACACAAGGTCAAGCCAACAGGGGGCAAGATGACGTCAGGGGGGATGCCGCGCCGGATGGGCCGGTCAGAGGCGGCAAGCGGCCTTGCCATGATCAGCCCGACGGCGAGCTATGCCATTCTGCTGCTGGCGGCCCCGCTGGCGCTGATCTTCATCTACAGCTTTCTGACCGACGGCTATCTGGAGATCATCCGCACCTTCACCTTCGCCAATTACATCGAAGCGTGGACGAACGAGCTGTACCGCGTGGTCATGCTGCGGTCGCTGATGGTGGCGCTGGCCGTGACGGCGGCGACCGTGCTTCTGGCCTTCCCAGTGGCCTATTTCGTGTCCTTTTATGTTGATCCGTCGCGCAAATCGCTGTGGCTGTTCCTGATCACCATCCCGTTCTGGACCAGCTATCTGATCCGGGTGTTTCTGTGGAAGGTGATCCTGGGCTACAACGGCGTGGTCAATTCCGGCCTTCTGGGGTTGGGGATCATCAGCGAGCCTTTGCAGTGGATCAACTACAACGTCGGTGCGGTGGTGGTGACTCTGGCCCATGCCTATGCGCCCTTTGCGATCCTGCCGATCTTCGTGGCCCTGGAAAAGATCGACCGGTCGCTGCTGGAGGCGGGGCAGGACCTGGGCGAATCCCGTTTCATGACCTTTCTGCGCGTCACCCTGCCGCTGGCGATGCCCGGGGTGGTCGCTGCGGTGCTGATCGTGTTCATCCCGACCATCGGTGATTTCGTGACACCGCAGCTTGTCGGCGGGCCCGAGGGGCGCATGGTTGCGAACCTGATCCAGCTGCAATACCTCAAGCTGGACAATTACCCGCTGGGGTCGGCCATCGCCGTATCGGCGATGATGATTGTCACGGTGGCGAGCCTGTTCTTTCTGTACCTCAACCGGCGCTACCTGAGGGGTCCGGGATCATGAGGGGCGGGTGGTTCAAGGTCTATGCGCTGGTCTATCTGGTGTTTCTTTATGCGCCGATCATCCTGCTGCCGATGTTTGCCTTCAACGATGCGACGGTCATCGCCTTTCCGCTGAGCGGCTTTTCGACAAAGTGGTTCGCGGCCCTTGTCGATGATCCGCCGCTGCATGACGCGGTCAGGAACAGTCTGATCATTGCCGTGACCACCGCGATCCTGTCCACCACGCTTGCCGTCTTTGCCGCCCGCGCCTCGACCCGCTACCGCTTTCCGGGCAAGGCGGGGCTGATGGGGCTGATCATGCTGCCGCTGGTTCTGCCCGAAATCATCGTGGCGGTGTCGCTGCTGTCGATCCTGCTGATGGCCAGGATCGAACTGTCGATCCTGACGGTGATCCTGGGCCATGTGCTGATCTGCACCCCGTTCTGCATCGCGATTCTGAGTTCGGCCTTCCAGTCGCTGGACCGGTCGCTGGAAGAGGCGGCCTATGATCTGGGGGAAACCCCGTTCTCGACCTTCCGGCTGATCATCCTGCCGCTGGTCATGCCCGGCATCATCTCTTCTCTGCTGATTTCGTTCACCATCAGTCTGGACGAGTTCATCATCGCCTTCTTTCTGGCAGGAACAGAAGCGACGCTGCCGGTCTATATCTTTTCGCAGTTCCGCTTTCCACAGGCCGTTCCCGTGATCATGGCGCTTGGCACGATCCTGGTCTGCCTGTCGATCCTGCTGCTGAGCATTGCTGAATTTTTCCGCCGCCGTGGGCTTGCCCGGTCTGGCGCAAAGGATACCGGAGGCTTCCTGTGACCGTGAAACCCACCATGATCGAGTTCCGGGACGTGCAGAAATACTACGGCGATTACCACGCCCTGCGCGGCATCAACGCCAGCATCCGCGCGGGAGAGTTCTTCTCATTGCTGGGGCCTTCGGGCTGCGGCAAGACCACGCTGTTGCGCACCATCGCCGGGTTCGAGGGTATTTCCTCAGGCGCCGTGCTGATCGACGGCAAGGATGCGGCCCAGATCCCTGCCAACAAGCGGCCCACCAATATGGTGTTCCAGTCCTATGCGATCTTCCCGCATCTGACGGTCGAGGAAAACGTGGGCTTCGGTCTGCGCCGGGCGGGGCTGGACAAGGCCGAGATGGGCCGCCGCGTGGGGGATGCGCTGGCGATGGTGGGGCTGACGGGGTTCGGCAAGCGCGCGGCGCATGCGCTGTCGGGCGGCCAGCGCCAGCGGGTGGCGCTGGCCCGCGCGCTGATCCTGAAGCCGAAAGTGCTGCTGCTGGACGAGCCGCTGTCGGCGCTGGACAAGAAGATGCGCGAACAGATGCAGATGGAGCTGATCAAGCTGCAGCGCCAGGTCGGCATCACCTTTATCCTGGTCACGCATGACCAGGAAGAGGCGCTGGTGATGAGCGACCGCATCGCGGTGATGTTCGAAGGCCGGATCGCGCAGCTGGACGACCCCGAAACGCTGTACCGCCGCCCGAAGACGCGGCAGGTCGCGGATTTCATCGGCACGATGAACTTCCTGCCGGCAACGGTCCTGTCCGATACGCCGGATGGCTGCGAGGTCGAGGTTGCCGGTCTGGGCCGCTGCCGGATCGCGGCGGATCAGGCACCGCCGGGGGGCAACGGAGAGGAGACGACCGTGGGCTTCCGCCCCGAGACGCTGACGATCCTGTACGATGGTCAGGCAGCTGCGGCGCGCGAAACGCCCGGAACGGTGGAAGAGGTCGTCTATTACGGCGACATGACCTATTACGACGTCAAACTGGATGGTGTCCGCGCTGCGGTGCGCCTGTCGATGCGCAACGTGCCCGGACGCCCGGTTCTGGACATTGGCACCCGCGCCCGCGTAGCCTGGAGCCCGGACGCGCTGGTGCTGTTTCGCTGACGCAGGGCGGAGCGCGCCGGCGCGCGCAAGGTTCCCGGTGGGGCGCGTAGGGCGCGCCCGTGCCTCCGGCGGGGATATTTGTGAACAGATAATGACAGCGGCGGTTTCTGCCGGTCAGTGATCTTGCGGCAGCAGGCCAAGGCCGCGCAGATAGATGCCAATGCCCGCCTCCAGCAGGTCTTCCGCCGCGAAGGGGCTGCGGGCGCCGGGGGTGCCGCGGGTGAAAAGCTCCACTACCCCGTGGCTCATGGCCCAGATATGGGCGGCGAACATGGCCGGGGGGGGCCGCTTTTCGGGGGGGATGTTCGCCGAAAGGGCCTTGGCGGCGTTTTCCAGAACGGCGGTTGCCCGCGCGGCGACCAGGGCAAGGTCGGGATTGGAGGTGATCGGGATGCCGCTTTCGAACATGGCCTGATAGTAGCCCGGATACTTGCGGGCAAAGGCAAGATAGGCGCGCCCCGTCGCCTCGAAAGCGGCCAGCGCGGTGGGTTTGCCGTTGTCATAGGCGAAATCCATCAGCGCCGTGAAAATCTCGTACCCCTGGCGGGCGACTTCGGCGATCAGTTCTTCCCGGCCCGAGAAGTGGCGGTAGACGGCGGCAGGCGTGACATCAACCGCCTTTGCCGCTTCGGACAGGGTGAAGCCCTGCGGACCCTTTTCCTCGATCAGGGCCAGCGTGGCCTCGACCAGCGCCTGACGCAGGTTGCCGTGGTGATAGCCGCGCTTAGACATCGAGCATGTCAAGGCCGCCGCAGATCAGCGGATCGGGTTTGCCGATGATCTTGTCGTCTTTGCCCTGATAGTCCAGGGCAAGCAGGATCGACTGGATCGCGGCGATGCGGGCGCGCGGTTTGTCATCGGACCGGATCACGGTCCAGGGGGTGCGGGGGGAATGGGTGCGCCCCAGCGTCTCGTGGATGGCACTTGTGTAGGCATCCCATTTCTGCAACCCATCAACATCGATCCGGCTGAGCTTCCACTGTTTCAGCGGATCGGATTCGCGGTCAAGCATGCGCTTGAGCTGTTCTGCCCGGCCCACGCTGAACCAGAATTTCAGAAAGACGATGCCCTCATCCACCAGAACCCCTTCAAAATAGGGCTGCTGGCGGAAGAAATGCTCGCGCTGCTCGGGCGTGCAAAAGCCGAAGACAGGCTCGACAATGCCGCGGTTGTACCAGCTGCGGTCGAACAGCACGATCTCGCCCGAGGCGGGCAGCCAATCGGCGTAGCGTTGAAAGTACCATTGCGCCGCCTCGCGTTCGGTGGGTTTGGACAGGGCCACGACCGTGGCATAGCGCGGGTTCAGGTTCTGGCAAACCACGCCGATGGTGCCGCCCTTGCCGGCACCATCCCGGCCTTCGAACACGACGACAAGGCGCTTGCCGGTGGCGCGCAGGTCGTTCTGCATCCGCACAAGCTGGATCTGCAGCGCCGCGAGGTGATCTTCATAGTCCTGCTTGCGCAGCTTTTCGCGGTAGGGGTACCCCCTGGACAGGACATCGTCCTTGTCCGCCTTCTCGATCGCGCGCCGGATGTCCTCGGGGGCGTCGTTCCTGAAATAGCGGCTGATGGCACCGTCAAAAGGCAGGTTCATCTGGCGTCTCTTTTCCCGGGTGTGGTTGGGGGCAGTATGGCGATCAGGGCTGTCAGCGCAATCGGGCACGCGCCGCCACCCGGTCGATTGCCGCCAGCACCGCGTCCGGATCGGCATGATGCGGCATGTGACCGATGCCGGGCAACAGGGTCAGCGCCGCATCGGGCAGCAGCGTGCTGAGCGGGATGGCATGGATGTCGGCCGGCACGATGGTATCGGCGGTGCCGTGCACAATCTCGACCGGCATGGCCAGCCGCGCATAGGCTTGCGACATCTCAACGATAAACGGGCGCAATCCGTTGACCTGCCGCGCATTGGTGCCAAGGCTTGCCGGACGCAAGGTAAGCCCGGCCCCCACATATTCCGCATATCCCACAGGCACCGGATCGGGGGCAAAGATGCTGGCGATAGTGCCCAGGGTCTGCGACAGGGGCGCAAAGGCCGATACCAGGGGCACCGCCACGGCGCGGCCCAGACGGCCGGATGTCAGGCTGTACCAGCCGCCTAGCCCGCCCGGCCAGGGCATGGTCGCCCCGCCAAGAAGCACCAGTGCCGCAGTGCCGTCCGCGTCCTGCAGGGCCCAGGCCATGGCAACGGCCCCGCCATAGCTGTGCCCCAGGATCACGGGCCGCTCCGCGCCCAATTGGCGCGCGGCATCGCGCAGGATGCGGGCCTGCCCCTGCGGGCTGATGCCGTCCTGTCCGGCATCATCCGACCAGCCAAGGCCGGGCCGGTCAAAGACAATGACACGGTAGCGCGCGGCAAGCCGCCGTGCCAGATCGAAGGTGAAGTCGCGGGTGTTGCCGCTGGCACCGTGGATCAGGACGACATCAGGCCCGGTGCCTGACACATCGGCATGAACGGCCCGTCCGTTGACCCGCAGCATCCTGCCGGTCGGCGGAAAGGCCGCTTCCGCCGCCGCCGTGCGGGCAGAAACACGGCGGTTCACCACGGCGGCACTGCCGCCGATCAGGGCGGCGGCGATGAAAAGACTAGCGGCCAATATCCTGGATTTCGTAGGGCGTTGACTGATAAATCTCGTTGATCCAGTTGCCGTAGAGAAGATGGGCGTGGCTTCTCCAGCGGTTCAGCGGCGGTTTTGCGGGATCGTCATCGGGATAGTAATTCTGCGGCACATTGATCGGGGTGCCATTGGCGATGTCGCGGTCGTATTCCTGCTTGAGCGTGTCGCTGTCGTATTCGAAGTGATTGAAGATATACAGCGCGCGATGCGCCGCATCCTCGATCAGGCAGGGGCCGGCCTGATCCGAAGCCAGCAGCGTGACAAGGCCGGGGCGTGCATCGACCTCGGCCTGGCGCACCTCGGTCCAGCGGCTGACGGGGATGACGAAATCGTCTGAAAACCCGCGCAGCAACGGTGATCCCTGCACCAGGGTCTGGTGACGGAAACAGCCAAAGGCCTTGGCGGGCAGCATGTGTTTGGCGATGCCGTGGAAATGCCACAGCATCGCCATGCCGCCCCAGCAGACAGCGAATGTGGAATGGATGTTTGTCTGGGTCCAGTCCATCACCTGTCGCAATTCGTCCCAATAGGTGACCTCTTCAAACGGCAGATGCTCAATCGGGGCACCGGTGATGATGAGGCCGTCGAATTTTTCATCGCGGACCGCCTGAAACGGCCGGTAGAATTCCTCCATATGCGCGGCGGCGGTGTTGCGCGTCTGGTGTTCCGACATGCGGATCAGGTGCAGTTCAATCTGCAGCGGTGTCGCCCCGATCAGCCGCGCGAACTGGGTTTCGGTCTGGATTTTCTTCGGCATCAGATTGAGCAGGGCAATCTTCAGCGGCCGGATGTCCTGCCGGGCCGCCCGTTCGGGCGACATCACCATGACGCCTTCGTTCCGCAGAACGTCAAAGGCGGGCAGGGTGGCGGGCAGGGTGATGGGCATGGGCGTCTTTCCTGTGCCGGAAGCGTAAGCTAGGTGTCTTCCCCGCGCCGCTCAAGGGCGCGGGCGACCAGTGCGGTGAACCCGGTGGCATCGCGGACCTGTGCCACCTCGTCTGCGGTAACGGTGATCCCCCAGCGCGCCATTGCGGCATAAAGGGGCTGGCGGTGGTCCAGCAGACGGGCATAGGCGAAGCGCAGAAAGGCATCGGGGTTGACCCGGTCTTCCGCAATGCCTTCCCGCGTCAGGTAATCTTTCCAGACCGGCTTGAGGAAATCGGGCCGGTAATAAATCGGCTTGGGCGCACGGTCGAAGCGGCGGATCAGCTCGGCGCGGTGTGCGTCGGTTCCCTTGATCCAGACCGGCAGCATCGTGTCCGCCAGCGTGGTCATGACCGGATCGCGTGGATCGCCCGGATCGACCACCTCGCAGATCGACCCGCCGGAATCGCAGACGAAATTGCGGTATCCGTACAGATCCAGCGCGCGCTGCACAAAACGCGGCGTGTCAAGAAGGGCCGAGATTTCCGCCTCGCGGTGCTGGGCCTGACGGCGCAGATATTCGTCAAAGGGCACGCCCCCCCGCGCAGGATCGCCCGGCTTGCCCAGATAGGTCGACAGGGGCGCAAGATTGCCGAAGGTGATCCTGGACGCGATATGGACCGAATCCGTCATCAGAAGCTCGCGCAGCAGCGGAACCTTCATCGCCTCGCGCTTCAGGTTGTCGGCAATGAATTCGCCCATATAGCGCGTGCCGATGCGGTAATCGATGGAATAGTGGAACCAGTGATCCTGACAGCGCAGCAGATTCGCCAGATGCGACTTGCCAAGGCCGGACATGCCGAACAGCAGCACGCGCTTGTGATCGGCAGCCTGCCAGTCTTTCGCCGATTGATGGATCATGGGCCTGTCTCTTTGGCTGATGGCCGCTTGGTAGCGAAGGGGCAGGGGAAACTCACGCGGAATCTTTGCGGGGCGCCAGGCATCCGTCGATGACCGGCAGGCCAGGGGCATCAGGGCGAAGCCCTGCCGCCGCACGCCTGTGCGGGCCTTACCCCGATGCAGGTGCCGTCCATGGACCCGGCGAAGCGGGCAGGCGCAGGCTGACGCCCCGCCATGTGGTCCGGCACGGCTGCCTCAGCGTGACCGGTTGCGCATCCGGCACGGCCGCCAGCACCGACGCGCGGTGCACCTTCGGGCCGGGGACGCCGCGCGGTTGCATCCAGCCATTCTACCCGGGCGCGGCGGCTGACCCGGCGTCATGATGGCCGCCCGGAAGGACAAGAACCTTGACCTCGCCCGGGCGGGCGGGGGCGCGGACGGCATCCGGCAGCTCGGCCAGCGGAATGCAGCGCGAAATCAGCGCATCGACCTTGACGCGGCCCGCCCCGATCAGGGCCATGGCGCGGGCCTGGGTGAAGGGGTTCAGAAAGGCGGAATGAAGGGCAACCTCGCGCAGCAGCAGATCAAGCGGTTCGATCGCAACCGTGGTGCCCGCAGGCAGCACGCCCAGCAACACCGCACGGCCACCGCGCCGGGCCAGCCGGGGGGCCGCTGCGACGGTTTCGGGAACGCCTGCGCATTCCATGACAAGTTCGGCCCCGCCGGGCCATATCTCCAGCGCCGCCTGCGGGGTAGCGGCCGCTGCGGTGGCCCCCAGCGATAGCGCAAGATCGCGCTTGGATGCCTGCCGGGTCACCAGCAGCGTCTCTGCCCCGGCGGCGCGGGCCAGCTGCAGGGTCAGCAGGCCGATCACGCCCCCGCCCAGGATGATCACCCGCTCGCCCGGTTTGGGGCTGCCGATGTCGATGCCATGCAGGCAGCAGGCCAGCGGTTCGCAGAACGCCCCATGGCGCGGATCAAGACCGTCCGGAAGAACAAGGGCGCGGTGGGCGGGAAAGACCGCGAATTCGGCAAAGCCGCCATCGCGGTGCACGCCCACGGCCTGAAGGGCGGTGCACAGATTGACGCGCCCCTCAAGACAGGGCGGACAGCGCCCGCAGGCGATGTTGGGGTCGCAGGTGACGGTGCGCCCCAGCAAACCGGGGTCTGTGCCGTCGCCCCGGGCGGTGACGGTGCCCGTAAACTCGTGGCCCAGGGTGACGGGCGGGGTGCAGGGAAACTCTCCCAGGAAAAGATGGCGGTCGGTGCCGCAGATTCCTGCGGCCAGAACCCGGACAAGCACCTCGCCGGGCCCGGGCACGGGCACCGGCACCTCGATCATCCGGATGTCGCCTGTGCGCATCAGTCTGGTTGCAAACATGCTGTCCCCCCTGTTGCCTGAAAGGTCAGACTGGCACAGGCACCCCGCGTCAGGCAATGGCGGGAATTGGCGGCGCGGCCTGCGGCAGGCCCGCCTTGCTGAAGATTGCGACGTCTGTGGCGATCTGTGCCGCTGCACGTCCCCGGACGGATCGCGCCGCAGGCACCGGATACCCAAGGCAGGCGGCCCGGTCACCGAACCGCTCTTGTCCGGCCCGGCCAGGGCTGCCCGGCAGGGCGGTGACATGGCCCCAAGGTGGCCCGCTTCGGCTTGCATGCGGCGGAGATACCCGGTCAGAAGCCGCGCGACCGGCGCGGCATCCTGTGAGGTGGCACAGCACAGCCTGCCGGTCAGACAGATCGGCCCTATCCCGGTCGTCAATACCGCCAAAGTCCCGCAATGGCTTCGGTGCGGAAAAGAACGAATGATAACCGGTCGTTATTGACACCTTCCAAGGCCAATCGGCCCAAGGACCCGGTTTCTGGCTGCCAGCCCCGCAAGGGCCGTCAGATGTCGATGACGGGTGTCACACCGTGAATCGGCAGGCCTGGGAAACCGCGCGGTTCCACCACCCCGCCGTGCCCGGGCACCTTCGCCCGGTCTGGGCAAATCGAGGCCCCGGTGTTACACATGCAGGCAACCCGCAGCGCAAAGGCGGCACATGCCTGCGTCCCAAGCCCCTTCTGCTGTCCTGCGCCGCGTCCTGCAGATGCGCGGTGCGGTGGCGCGGTTTGCCGGAGTGGCGGCCTTCGGCCCCTGCTGCGACCCGGTCCCGGACACCCGGGCGCGGTGGCCCGGGGGGTGCGCCGAACGTTCTTGCCGGGCAGGACAGCCGCGCCATTGGATCGGTCGCGGCAGCCGCATGACCCAACGTCTTGCGGTCATCGCCCTTGGCGGCCTTGTCCTTGGCGCATCCCAGTCCCGGGGCATGGGGGTGGCCCCGGCGGCACCTGCGCATTACCCGGTTGTCGGCACGGGACAGGACAAATGTTACAGTGAACGCGGCGATGCCATCGCTTGTCCGGCAGAGGGGACGTTTCTTTCGGGGCAGGATGCGCAGCATCGCGGCAAGCGGCCCTGGTATCAGGATCACGGCGACGGCACTGTCACGGATCAGGTGACGGGACTGGTCTGGGCCAAGGCACCGAGCAGTCCGGTGGCGGTCGCCGATCTTGACGGTTTCGCCCGTGCCAGCCGTCTTGGCGGCCATGACGACTGGCGCGTGCCCACGATCCGCGAGCTTTTTTCGCTGATCGACTATCGCGGCGGCTATACGGGCGATCCGCGAACCTCGCGGCCTTATATCGATACTGCCATCTTCGATTTTGCCTATGGCACCGGCGTGGGCCTGGGCGACGCCGCGCACGGCCCAAGGCCGATCGACGTGCAGGAATGGAGCGCGACATCCTATGTCCGCCGCACCATGGACGGCAACGAAACCGTCTTCGGCGTCAATTTTGCGGACGGCCGGATCAAGGGCTATCCGGTGATGGACCCGGCCAACCGCATGAAAACGCCGAACCGGCTTGCGGTGCGGCTGGTTCGCGGCCCGGCCTATGGCCAGAATGATTTCAAGGCGGACAGCGAAACGGTGACCGATCATGCGACGGGCCTTGTCTGGCAGCGGCGCGAGGCGGCAGGGGCGCTGCCCTGGGCGGATGCCCTGGCCTATTGCGACGCATTGTCGCTGGACGGACGCGGGGACTGGCGGCTGCCGGATGCAAAGGAACTGCATTCGATCGTCGACTATTCCCGCGTTCCGGCCATTGATCCGCTGTTCGGTTTGGGCGATGGCCAGGTCTATCTCTGGTCATCAACCACGCATCTTGAGGGGCCGCCCCCGGCGTCAGAGCGCAACCGCGCCTTCGCGCACAGCGGCGAGCTGGCAGTCTATGCGGCAATCGGGCCGGCGATGGGTTACATGGAAATCCCGCCCGGATCAGGGCAGCGCCGCTGGCTTGACGTCCATGGCGCAGGGGCGATGCGCAGCGACCCCAAGACGGCACGTCCGGGTGCCTTCCCCGATGGTTTCGGCCCGCAGGGGGATGATATTCGCGGAGATAATCACGTCCTTTGCGTCAGTGATCTTGCCGGATAACGGTGGCCGACCGGACCCGGCACGGCGCGCGCTGCGCCCGTTGTGTCCGGTGCCGGGGCCTGCGGTGCCCAAGCATCACCGGCCACCGCCAGATGCCGATGCAGGCGCTGATGCCGTTCAGGCGGGTATGGTGCCGTCCGGCACAGGCCAGGATAGGCACAAAGGGAAAAGGATCATTCCCACTCGATGGTGCCGGGCGGCTTTGAGGTGATATCATAGGTCACCCGGTTGATGCCGCGATCACGCCGGCAGCCTGGGTGGCCTGTGCCTGTCATGCGCCCTCGACAGGGGCAGACCCGCCACCACGTCCCTCGCGCAGATGCCAGGTGCTGCGATCCGAAGCCCGCACCCAGTTGATCAAACTCTTCCTCGCCCACCACTCCAGCGCAAGATGCGAAGGATCAGATAAAGATTTGTGAAACGAGTAGGTGTCGATATCGGGTGCGTAGCTCCCGTGCACGAGAGCGCTGCGTGCCGCGTAGAGTCCCGCTTGGAGAGACTCAAGACTTTCCGGCGCCTTAGCAAACTTGTTCAGGTGGTCCTTGAACAACTTGGTTGGGCCAGGCCCCCTTTTTTCGCCGCAGCAGCGGCAGCGGCTTGTCTCGGGCTTGGGCAACAGGCACTCGATTGCGGTGGAGAACGCCACGATCGCGACCGCAAGACTCCGCTCGGAACGCGCCCGTACTCCCGCGCTGAACCAATAGCTTGCCCGGGCGAAAGCGGATCGTTCAGCGGGAGACAGCGAATCGAGCCACTCGAGGTCATCCGGCAAGGACGCCGGAAACCTCAGTGTGCCGAGTGTGGACGTAATCCGGTCGTAGAAACCTTCCGAAGGGTCAAGCGCCGCCGGTTCCACGTCGGCAAGCGCGCTGGGTTCCCCTGGTTCTCCGTCGGCGAACGCCTGCTGGACCAGCCTGTTGCGCGCGATGCCATCCTCAATGACGGTCGTCCATACGAAATCAGAGTCGCCCATCGACCAGTAGCCGATGTCTCCGGGGACGAACACCGCAAAGACATTCTGCCAGAAATCGAGGCTCCACCGTATTCGGTTTCCACGGATCAAGAAATTGGGACTGTCCGGAACGCTCACTTCCAGGATCAGCGGGAAGGGTGGGCCGTCGTGCCGGGGCATCATCCCTTGCGGCGTTCCCCTATCCAGTATGTAGCTCTGCGGCTCATCTATTGCGTTGTTATCGGAGCACGGCCTCAGTTGCACGGTGTCGCGCCAGCGAAAGGGACCGGCGATGGGAAGACGGGAGAAAAGCGTCCGATGATAAACCCTGAAGCCATGCGAGTGCGCTGACGCGATGCGCGCACGCTTGATCAAGGATCTTTGTGCGTCCGGGGTCGCGAGCGGTCTACCCGGTTTAAGCTCCGTCACCACACCGTTCTTGGTCCGTGCCGTCGCGAAGACCTCAGGGGGTGTTGCTGCGGTTCGGAAGGTCAATTGCCCCTTTGGGCCGGGGGAATAGGTAAAGCCAACCTCGGCAGCAAGAACAGACACGATGTCACGTTCGTCGGTAACGACGGCCTTAAGCTCCTCCAGCAACGTCACCGCAGTTCCCCTTTGCCCTCACTCCCACTCGATGGTGCCGGGCGGCTTTGAGGTGATATCATAGGTCACCCGGTTGATGCCGCGCACCTCGTTGATGATCCGCGTTGCGGTTTCCCCCAGAAAGCCATGGGTGAAGGGATAGTAATCCGCCGTCATCCCGTCCACCGACGTCACCGCCCGCAGGGCACAGGCATAGTCGTAAGTGCGCCCGTCGCCCATCACGCCCACGGTCTTGACCGGCAGCAGGGCGACGAAGGCCTGCCAGATCTCGTCATACAGACCATGCCTGCGGATCTGGTCGATGAAGACGGCATCGGCCTGGCGCAGGATCGCCAGCTTTTCGCGGGTGACCTCGCCGGGGCAGCGGATCGCAAGGCCGGGGCCGGGGAAGGGATGGCGCCCGATGAAGCCCGGCGGCAGGCCAAGTTCGCGGCCAAGGGCGCGCACCTCGTCCTTGAACAGTTCGCGCAGCGGTTCCACCAGGGTCATGCCCATCCTTTCGGGCAGGCCGCCGACATTGTGGTGCGATTTGATGGTGACAGAGGGGCCGCCGGAAAAGCTGACCGATTCGATCACATCCGGATACAGCGTGCCCTGCGCCAGAAACCGCGCGCCGCCCACCGATCTGGCATGTTTCTCGAACACCTCGATGAACAGCCGCCCGATGGTCTTGCGCTTGACCTCGGGGTCGCTGACGCCGTCAAGCGCGGCAAGGAACAGGTCGGATTCGTCGGCATGGATCAGCGGCATGTTGTAATGGTCGCGGAACATGGTCACGACCTGCCCGGCCTCGTCCTGGCGCAGCAGGCCATGATCGACAAAGACGCAAGTCAGCTGATCGCCGATGGCCTCGTGGATCAGCACGGCGGCCACCGAACTGTCGACGCCGCCCGACAGCCCGCAGATCACCTTTTCGCCGCCCACCTGGGCGCGGATCCTGGCAACGGCCTCGTCCCTGTAGGCGCCCATCGTCCAGTCACCGCGAAAGCCGGCCAGACGAACGAAATTCCCGTACAGTTTCGCGCCCTTGGGCGTGTGGTGCACTTCGGGGTGGAACTGCACGGCAAAGAACCGGCGCGCGGGATCGGCGGTGATGGCGAAAGGCGCATTGGGCGAGGTGCCGTAAACCTGAAATCCGGGCGCGATTTCAGACACATGATCGCCATGGCTCATCCAGACCTGTTCGCGGCCCTGGTCAAACCACCCCTCCAGCAGCGCAAGCCGGTCTGCCGTCGGGGTCACAAAGGCGCGGCCGAACTCTGCCGTGCCCTGCCCGCGCTCCACCTTGCCGCCCAGGCAATGCATCATCACCTGCTGGCCATAGCAGATGCCCAGGATCGGCACGCCTAGGTCAAAGACCGCCTTCGGGGGCATCGGCGCGCCTTCGGCAAAGACCGAGGCAGGCCCGCCCGAGAAGATAACCGCCTTTGGCGCAAAGTTGCTCAGGAAGGTGTCTGTCACCTTCTGGAACGGATGAATCTCGCAATAGACGCCCAACTCGCGCAGGCGGCGCGCGATCAGCTGCGTCACCTGGCTGCCGAAATCGATGATCAGAAGGCGCTCGTGCTGGATCATCTGCGCGGGATAGCGGCAGGGGGGGCGGTTCGCAAGGGGGCGCGGCGCGGGCGGCAGGGCTATCGCATTTGGCCGATGATTGATTTTGCGAAGTCATCGGACCATCCTGCGCGTTTGCGTTTTCGGGAGACGGGGAGTTTGGGGCGGGCCTTTTGCAGGATGTTGAGGGTGAGCTTTCTCAGAATGCTGAGGTCTTCCGGGCCGTTATCTGTTCGGTTGCGGGCGCGGTCTTCGTTGAACCTCATGTCGAGCACCCAGTGCAGGCTGTTCTCGATCGACCAAT